>CAIVBF010000086.1 GCA_903904095.1 uncultured bacterium
ATCCTAGATTTGTTATTGAAAGCATTACAAGACTTTATAACCTCAAACTTATTAGCAATTATCCTAGTTGTTTTATTTCTGATAATTGTTTGGTTATTAATTAGAGAGCTTTTAACTTGGTACTGGAAGATAAATAAAATAGTCAGTATTTTAGAAAAAATAGAGGTCGGAGTAGATTTTTTGGCTACTAACGCAGACCAAAACAGTAAAGGCCAAGAGAAAGGCGGGGCTGTTTTTATTGAAAAGCCAATTGAAGAAGTAAATAGCCAAGAGCCTAACAAATAGTTTGATTTTTATAATTTAGGGAGGGAATATTAAGAAGCACCGTTCCAAGTGCGTCCCACCCTCTCCGCAGTTTGTAAATAGCTCTAATGTTAGAGTTATTTTTTATTGAAGAACTTGTTATTTTAAAGTATAATGGATATAATTAGTCGTATAAGACGTTAATTATAAAAATATGATTAAAGGAAATTTTCTTGGTGCCGCAATTGTTGCAATAATATACACGGTTTATATTTTAATTAATCCTAGCGCAGTACACTCGAAAACAGTATTTGTACTAGCATTAGTGGTTCTTAACACTTTGACTATCGTGCTTATGCATTTTGCCTTCAAATAAGAGTCTTAAAAATTACTAATGACGTTCCCACTACGTCCCACCCTCTCCGCAGATTAAAAATAACTCTAATTTTAGAGTTATTTTTGTTGTAATGTTGACTTATTTGTTTTTAGTAGTATAATGATAATATCATTATGAAAGAGACCCTTATGTGGATACGTCCATATTGGGGGCTTTTTTTATTATTCTTTTAGAAAATTTGTGATAGTGCTCATTTAGAAAAGTGATTTCTGTATTTTTGTTCCTAAGTAAAATAGAGCACTTGCTTTTATCTGGCGAGATGATACAACTTATAGACTTATTTTCCTTTAAAAATTCCACTAAGCAGCCAAAATCTCCATCCCCAGTTATTAAAATGCAAGAATTAAAAGACTTTGTATAATAATCTGTTACACTTTTAAGAACGAGTTCGGCATCACAATTTCCTTTTATTTTTTCTCCTACAGAGACGGTTTGTTTAAAAACTAGAATATAACCGCACTTTTGTAGATGTTCATAGAAGTTTGTCCTTTCCGGAACGAGTCCTATGAACAAATAGACAAAGATCGGATTATATTTTTGTCTGAGCCAACCTCTAAATTTTTTATAATCAATCTCAAAACCTAGCTCTTTGGCCGAACGATATAAATTATTTCCATCTATGTAGATATTAGTCTTGCTCATATGAATTATAATAACAAAATATTTATGTATTGTAAAAATAACAAGTAGACTACCATTAATGTGTTTTATTTTAGAACTGGTTATTTTAAAGTGCAGGGGATATAATTAATCCTAGTGCGGTGCACTCAAAAACAGTATTCGTGCTAGCACTAATAGTTCTCAATGCTTTAACTATTGTGCTTATGCATTTTGCATTCAAATAATTTTCAATTAAATAATAGGTAAAATAAATTTATGACTTCATACAAACACACCCAAATTGGATATCTGATGCTGGTTGTTATGCTGGCCGTGCTAGCACTATTCACCTGGGTTTATACTATGGCTTTGGTCGAAACTCCTTCGGTAGACTCCGGCCCAAATTTCCTCGTCACTGTCGTAATGGTTTTAATTCTATTCATTCTGGCATCGTTTACCGCGCTGACAGTATCAATTGATGAAAATTATCTTCGGATTAAGTTCGGATACGGAATTTTCGCCAAGAAGTTTGTCCTTAATCAAATAGCTTCAGTCCAAGCAGTAAAGAATCACTGGTATTATGGATGGGGAATGAGAGTCTGGTTCTGGCCGTATATGTGGATTTACAATGTTTCCGGTTTTGAGGCGGTTGAAATAATCATGAAAAACGGGAAAGTCTATCGCCTAGGAACGGATGTTCCCGAAGAACTCAAAACTGCGATCAAGCAAGCTACAAATTTGTAAACGAAAATATACACTAACAAAGAAAAAGACAGGATTTTTCCTGTCCTTTTTTGTTTTTATATGTTAGGTTTAAACCAGATTTAATTGAAATATCATATTGCTCCGTTCTTATAATAAAATTTTAAGCTATTAATATTTATAAACATGAATTACAAAAAATTTCAGTCACAGCGCGTTTGGTTTCACTTACTTACAACTCCGTTTATTTGGCTGCCGCTTATTGCCTTGCTTCTATTAGATATCTTGGTCACGCTTTTCCAGACAGTCTGTTTTCCTATTTACAGGATAGAGAAAGTTAAACGTTCGGCCTATATTCTAATTATGGACAGAGCTAAATTAGCCTACTTAAATCCCTTTGAAAAATTAAGCTGCATGTACTGTGGCTATAGTAATGGTTTTTTGCTTTATGCTAAAGAGATTGCTGGCCGAACAGAGAAATATTGGTGCGGGATTAAACATGAGGTTACTCCTGGATTTAAACCACAAGCTGATCAAGAGGAGCGAGATTTTGCACGTTTTGGGGACGAAGCTGACTTTCATAAAAAATACGGAGCGTAATATTACAATTTTAGTCCATTACCGTTGACAAAAGTATAGCTTTATGCTATACTTTTTAGTTAGAGTGATCCTTAAAAAACAAGATTTTCGCCTTACGGCGTTTAGATTAATTGCCAATTTCAGCTTCTGCTAGCTTATGGATTTAGCGTATTTAGATGGGTTTGGCAATTAATCTAAAATTATTATTAATCTTCAAAAAAAACAAAAAAAGAAATGGATGCACTTAAAGTACTTTCCGCTATAGCCGGTGTGCTATATGTGATTGGATTTGTCCCTTATGTGATAGGGATTCTGCGCAAAGAAACTAAACCCGCTAAAGCCTCTTGGCTCGTTTGGGCAAGCCTAGACACTATCGCTACTGCCGGGATGTTTGCCACTCATTCTATAAATGGGCAAATTCTCGGTGCTTTTGCCGGCGCCTGGGTTATTGCTATTCTGGCTCTAAAATATGGAGCTTCGGGCTGGACTAGGCTTGATAAGCTTTGTCTTATTGGCTCCGCTCTCTGTATCGTCCTCTGGAAAATATTTGACAGTCCGCTAGTCGGGCTTATTTCCAGCCTCGTTCTTATGGCGGTTGGTTCAATTCCAACTTTTATTTCCGCCTGGAAAAATCCGGAGCATGAAAGCAGAATGGCCTGGACAATCTTTTGGATCTCATGTGTGTTTGCTATTATAGCAATTCCGCATTGGACTCTAAAAGACGCTGCTCAACCAATCGTATTCATGTCAATTGAAACGGTGGTAATTTACATTCTTTATTTCAAACCTAAAAAAGAGCTGAAATGAAAAATTATCTTAAAAAAGTCGGGACCTTCTTTACCGTTCTGGTATTTATCATCATGTTCTTTGAAATCAACTTTTTATCATTTGTAACCATTATGGGTTTCAAACTTGGTAAGGCGGAATATTATTTGCCTTCAGGAGAAAAGATTAATGTTGATGATTTAAAGGATTATGAATACCGCTATATTTCGGCACCATTTGTTAAGGCGGTTGAACCGATTATGGATAGTTGGATGAGGACCGATCCTCGTTTCGCAGATGGTAAATTCCGTCAAACCTATCTTCCCGATAAACGGAAGCTGAACATCAGACTCAAAAAAATTGATGAATTCCGAAAGGAACAGTTAATGGTCATTCCTCTGGCTGCTGTAAGCCATAAGAAAGATTATTTTGAGAGTATGAATTATGTTTGCGGGCAAGTTGATAAGGTAATCTCGCGAGAGCCTTTGCCGCTTATCGCTGAAAAGCTTTATAATGACCGCCGAGGAAAAGCGCGTTTGCGTCCATTGCTTTCTTATTTAGCTTACGATTTAGCCGGGGGGGCTTCCGCGACGACTGCGACAATGCTGGCCGCTATTTCCGAGACAACCAATCTTCATCTTTATTGTCATAATTATTTACTTGATGACAAAAAATTGGAGATTAAAAATCAACGGATGATCACTCTGCTAAGCGGCGGACAATTTTTTTCCGATTTAACAACAAGATTAATTTGCAAAACTAAAATCCCTAATCGGACAAAAGTTTTAATTCTTAATCGTTTAGCTAAGGAAATTGATTTGACCTATCTCGGACAAATTGCTGACGAAGAACTTAATGTTAAAAACTATCCAAGCGAAGAAGCGGAATATTTAGCCGCTTATGAAAAGCGTTCGGTCTTAATGTCCGGTCCGATGTACGGATTTTCCCTGTGGCTTGCTTATGCCGCTGTTGGTAAATTTGATTTAGCGGAGACGGCCTACGATTTTGGAAAAAATCTTGGTCTGACCCTGCAGATCGTCAATGACATTGCTGATCTTTCCGCTAAAAAAAGCGATGCTTTCGCTGACTGGCAGAAGGGAAAAGTGACCGCCCCCTTGTACTATATTCAAAAGTACTTTCCAGAGAAAACTTTAACGAGAGACAATCTTAGTCAATTACTCGTTAATAGTAACGCCTATGATTCAAGCTTAGAACTTGTCAGGGCGGCCCAGGAAAAAACACGGGGCTTGCTTACTAATCTTACTGGCGATGACAGCCACTTAATAAATCGCGTCCTAATGATCGGAAAAGATAATAAATATTTCCGGCAATTAAAACAGATGCGGACTGAAGTGGTTTAAGAATGAACAATGAGGAGTTAACCTCAATAAAAAAAGAAGCCGTTGCGATTAAATGCAGCGGCTTTTTTCATATCAGAAGATGTTTTTAAAATAAGTTTTTTAGTCAGACTTGAGAGAGAGCCATAAGAGATCAAATTTATCTTTTTCATCATTAGCGATTTCTTCACTA
>CAIVBF010000087.1 GCA_903904095.1 uncultured bacterium
AAACAGATAATAAATTTTATAAAAAAATTAAAGACCTAGAAAAAAAACGATTAGAAAATTATCCGATTGCCTATTTAATTGGCGAAAAAGAATTTTATGGTCTTAGCTTCAAAGTAAACAAAGATGTTTTAGTTCCTCGCCCAGAAACAGAAATGATGGTTGATAAAATTATTGATATTTTGAAAAACGAATCTAATAATTTTGAAGGGGGCTCACGGGCATTAAAGGGTCTCTTTAACGACGATTATAATAGCCCCGTTTTTATTGACGTCGGAACTGGGTCGGGGGCAATAATTATCTCCCTAGCTAACGAGATAAAAAGACTTTGGCCGAATGATTCCGCTAATTTTAAATTTTACGGAACTGACATATCGGAAAGTGCTCTTAAAATAGCTAAAAAAAATGCCAAACTTCATAATTTAAATAAAATTATAAAATTCCTTGAGGGCAACCTTTTAAATCCGGTAATAAATAAATTAAATAAAAAAAATCTAATTATTGCCGCTAATCTTCCCTATTTGACTCCGATGCAAATTAAAAAGTCTCCGAGCATATCCCGTGAACCAAAAATTGCTTTAGTGGCTGGCCAGGATGGCTTAAAATATTACAAAGAATTATTTAAACAGTTAAAAAATGTGAGCTACAAAACTTTAATTCTATTCTGCGAAATTGATCCTAGTCAGACAAAAAATATTAACTCTCTAGCAAAGAATAATTTCCCCAAAGCTAAATTAGAAATTATAAAAGACTTGGCGGGATTAGATAGATTCTTAAAAATAGCCGTTTTATAAAAAAATCTCCTCAGTCAGAGGAGATTTTTTTTATTTACTGAGCTTATATATTATTTCTTTTCTTCCTTGCCGGCGGCAGGCGCCTTCGGATCAACTGGGGCAGCCTTCGGATCAACTGGGGCAACTACTGGAGCTTCTTCAACATGAGCCTTTGGAATAGCGACAACGGCCACAACGTCATTGGTATTATGCATTAATTTAACGTTAGCTGGTAGTTTTAGGTCATTAATCTTGATAACTTCATCAAAACTAATTAAAACACTGATATCAACATCAATATGGTCAATTAAATCACCCGGCAAACATTCAACATTAATTTCATTAACCTCTCTCATGAGTGATCCATTAAGTTCCTTAATCGCTTTTGATTCACCGACAAAATGAAGCGGAATAGTCGCATGAATCTTTTCTTTCATGTTAATTTGTAAAAAATCAACATGAGTAAAGGTATGCTTTAAAACATCACGTTGCAAGTCTTTAACCAAAACTTTAACTGTTTTATCGTCCTCAGATAATTCAATCAAATTAGATTCTCCAGCGGCATTAAAAACTTTTTCAAAATCCAATCTCTTTAATTTTAAACTACGATTTTCAACATCTTTACCGTATAAAACAGCCGGCATAAAATCATTACCCAATCTTTCGTTTTTCTCTCTTTTTTGCACTTTTAATTTTAATTCCATAAATTTACTGATTAATAACTAATCTTTGATTTAATAATTATATTTTCCATGATTCCCGCTAAAATAAGCAAGGAAATCAATGAACTGCCGCCATAACTTATAAACGGCAGAGGGAGTCCAACTATCGGCATAATCCCTAGGTTCATACCAATATTAATAAACATTTGGATAAAAATCAAGCTACAGGACCCAATAATGAAAAAGATGCCGAAATCATTGTTAATATTTTTTAAGACAATAAAACCGCGAAAAAAGAAAATGAAATAAAAACTAAAAACCAGAACTACACCCAGAAGCCCCAGCTCCTCAGCAATAACCGAAAAAATGAAGTCATTTTGCGCTTCCGGCAAAAATTTTAACTGGGATTGAGAACCAAAACCAACCCCTTTCCCAGTTAAACCGCCAGAACCGATGGCAATAATCGCCTGAGAGCTATTATAACCAGATTCCAGGGCATTGGCCGTTGGATTCAAAAAAGTCATGATTCTCTCTTTCTGATAATCTTTAAAGAAAACAAACCAGGCCATTGTGAATAAAACAAGACCAAGCAAAAAAATACTGATAAAGTATTTTTTATTAAAACCAGCCGCTAAAACCATAACAAGCCAGATGGCGCTAAGCATTAAAGCGGAGCCGAAATCCGGCTGCATTAAAACCAGCCCGATTAATATTAGAGTGCTAAAGGCCGAATAAAAAAAATGATTTAGTGTTTTAACGCGAGTCGCTAAATTACTAAAAAAGTTGGCAAGAAATAATATCAAAACAATTTTAACAAATTCAACCGGCTGCAAACCTAGACCAAAGAAAGAAAACCAGCCCTTTGTTCCCCTGATTGTAGAGCCGAAAAATAAAACAGCAACTAAAATCAGAATCGCGCCGAGATAAAAATAACGATTTAAACTCTTTAAAAAATTAGAATCAAAAAATGTCAGAACAAAGAACATGAAGAATCCTATCAAAGCAAAAAATATCTGTTTTTTAAAATTTAGAAGATTCAAATTCCCCTGCCCTAAGGCGACACTATATATTTCAATAAGACCAAAACTTACTAGCAATAAGATTGCGGCAAATATAATCCAGTCAAAGTTTTTTAAATAAAGTTTAAAATGGTTTAACATACCAGTTAGGATTTTACAGGGCCTTGATATTTTAAATAAACAGAATCGTCAAGAATATTGATATTGGGCATTATTTCTACTCTAACGTCTTTATAGCTGCCCGGCCAATTTATTTTTATATTCCGCTTTTCACCGCTTATAAAATTTTGCAATACATAAGTATTAACGCTAACAATCTGCGGTCCTTCAAAAAGAGCAATATTCAAAGGAGCTTCGTAATAACCATAAGCGCTTAAATTTTGCACATTAAATTCTAAAATATTGCCATTATTCTGATTGATATAATTACTGTCGTTAATACCATAGAAACTAATGTCCGTAAAAGAAAAATTTAAATGATTCATTGAAAAATCGGTCCAATCTGGAATAAGATGTGCATCAATTCTCTGCCAAGCCAGATTCTTAGTGCTATATGTTAAAGTCTTGATATCATCCTTAACGTCTTTCCCTAAAACAAAAATATATTTTGATTCACTAGGCAGAATAAAGGCCTTCGTACAGCTGAACTCTTGGCCGCCTAAATTAAAACAAGCATCAAAATTAGCGCTAAATTTATCATTCTCGTTGCTTACTTTAACTACAAAATCATAGGTTTCACCATTTTTGAAGAATTGAGGAGAATCAATTTTCAAATCACTAATTAAATTTTTCGGGGAGACTAAATTATTATTAGTCGCTGGAGTTTCTTCGGGGGTCTCAACAAAATAAGTAAAATATTGGTAAGCGGAATAAATAAAAAACCAAGCGGAAAGTAAAATTAAAAAAATAATCAGTAAACGCAAAAAAAGAGTTCGTTTCTCCGAAAGCCATAAACCAATATTCATATTCCGCAAACTAACATTATTCTGGCCTTGATATTTTTTTAAATCAATTTCTTCGCCGTAATTTTTATCTTTTAGCATAAATATGTTATAATATCTATAATTAACTCCAGCATAGCATATTTTTTAAAATTTATAAATATAATAAGCATAATATGTTAGAAATTAAAATTCCTCTAAGCGTTCCTAGCAATAAGAAAAGCGTCTATCGTCAAAATTATCTACGTTTAACGAATAACAGCGGGAAGCTCCTCCTTATCGCCGGCGATCAAAAATTAGAACATCTTAATGACGATTTTTTTGGACGTGATATAAGCAAAGAAGATAATAACCCGGAACATTTATTTAAGATAGCGGAGGCCTCAAACGGTGGAGTTTTAGCAACTCATCTTGGCCTTATTTCGCAATACGGTGCCTCATACAAAAATATTCCTTATATCGTAAAATTAAATGGCCGAACTAATATCGGGCCGAATGAAGAAAAAAACTCTGCAAAATGTTTATGGAAAGTTGATGATGTTCTAAAATTTAAAAACCAAAGCGGCTTAAAAATAGTCGGGGTTGGCTATACTTTATATCTTGGCAGCAAATACGAAGGGAAAATGTTAACTGCCGCCGCGCAACTAATTTTTGAAGCGCATCAAGCCGGTCTACCGGCCATCTTATGGATCTACCCGCGCGCTAATAAAGTAAATGAAGAAAATATTCATACTATCGCCGGAGCGGCCGGAGTGGCCGCGGCTCTAGACGCTGATTTTGCCAAACTTAAATATCCTTATAGCACTAAGGACATTAAAAAGACTGCCTTGAACTACTTAGAGGTAACTCAAGCCGCCGGTAGAACGAAGATCATCTGTGTCGGCGGTTCAAAAAAATCAGCCCCCAGTATATTAGAAGAATTAGCAAACCAAATAAATCTTGGAGGAACTTCGGGGCTAGCCATGGGTCGGAATCTCCATCAACGCTCGCTAGAAGAAGCAACTCGTTTTTCTAGAGCGCTAGGATCTATCATATTTAAAAATAATGACCTAAAAAAAGCAAAGGATATTTACAATAATAGAACTCCATTAAAAACAAAAACAACCTCAAAACTCTT
Source organism: uncultured bacterium (assembly GCA_903904095.1). Lineage (GTDB taxonomy): Bacteria > Patescibacteriota > Patescibacteriia > Patescibacteriales > UBA12465 > UBA12465. The sequence goes on from CAIVBF010000087.1 coordinate 4,510, forward strand.
AGGCATGTTCTGGTAATCCATAATTTAAATATAAAAATCAAAAAACACTGATCAAATCAGTGTTTTTTAAATAATCTTTTTTAAATTTAGATGCTCTTACTTATCCTTTTTAATAGTAATATTTATTCTATCAACTAAATTAGGCGCTCTCTGAATAAACGACGGGAAAAAACTCAGTTTATAACTCATAATTCCAGGAAAATCTTTCAAATAATTATCAATTTGCGCTTTAGTCAGATTTACTAATTGATCGCGATTAATAACCGTCGCGTCCGCTTTCAAAGCCATGGTCCCGGAAAAAGAAGCTTTAACGGTCGCGGTGTTAGTAATCGGATCATAAGCATCAAGAGTATAGACAATATTTTCCGATTTAAATTCAATTAATTCTTTATCATCAGGAATTAATAATTTCAGCTTTGCCCCTACTAACTTAGCGGCATCTTCTTTTGAAAAAGAAATTCCAATTATATCGCCCTGGGCCTTTACGTTAAAACTCTCTTTCATATCCCCGGCTTTAGCGTCATAGGTTATCTTAGCTCCGTCTCCAACACTATAAAGCCAATTACTGTTTTTATCGGTAGAGCTGGCCGCATCATTCATTAAACGATCATTTATATCTTTAATGGCGTTTTCAATATCGGTTTGCTTAATGAACTTTTTAACTTTTCTAGCATACGTGAATTCCTGATCAGATCTGGCAAAAATTTTATCCTGTAAGCCGACCCAAAGACCCGGGATTGTGAAACTGGTCGGACCGATAGCTAATTCTTGGCTTGGTTTGTCGGCATAAATATCAACGGTAACTTGTCCGCCCGCTGGAACATTAACCGCATTTTTAATTCTAAATAGTTTATTTTCGGGACTTAAAATGCGAGTGGTTGCAACCAGTGCTTGATTTTTAGCACTATTATTAATAATAACGACTTGTCCGCTTAATTCTTCATCACCGAACTCTTCTCCGCTAGCCGGATAATTTTGCTCTAACGATGAATTAACTTTCTTTATTTCCCCGCTAATCGGCGTTCTAGGGTCGCTATTATTTTCCGAGACGGTTTTATCGTTATTAGAATCCTGGGAAACCCTTAAAAACAAAGTGTCATTTAAAGCTTCGCCCTTAGGAATGATTTCTATATCTAATTTGGAAAAAGAAAAATAAAAAACAATACATAATAAAATAGCGGTTGCCAATAAAAATTTCCAAACTAGTTTCCGATACATGCCGACATGTTTAGCTGGTTGCGCTTCGGAATTACTAGTGTTTTTCTTAATAGCACCATCCTCCTCCTTGATTAATTTAGAAAAAAACTTTTTTTGGCTGTCAATCTCATCGTTTATCGGTTCGCTTCTAAAAGTTCTAGCATCTTCAGAGACTGGCTCATCCTCATATTTTTCAGTAACCAAGCTATTATATATTTCGTCTTCTGTTTTTTGAGATTTTTCGGGCGCTTCCTCGGGAATTAAATTAGAAAAATCATCGTCTTCAATTATATCAACGATTACTTTTTTAGTTTTTTTCTTAACCGGTTCCGGAACTATTTTCTTAACCAGCTTTTTTTTAGATAT
>CAIVBF010000088.1 GCA_903904095.1 uncultured bacterium
CCTTTTATTTGCTAATTTTCCCCTTTACGACTTTTTAGCATAATAAGCCTTTACGACTTCAATCATTAAAATATTAGCAAGGGCTACTCCTAAAACAATTAACCAGGAAGAAGCTGTTAACGGCTCAGTTTTTAAAAACTTATTAAAAAATGGCAAGTAAACGGCTCCGAGCAATAAAACTAGATCAACTCCAACCGCTATAAATAGATATGAATTAGTAAATTGTTTAATTTTATAAATTGGCAGCGTAAAACTTCGTAGACTAAAAATCGCCGTTATTGATTTAATAATTAAAATGGCGACAAATAGTGTTCTTAGATAGGTAATGCTCCAGCCTAGTATTTCCAAGTTTTTTGAAAAATAAAAAAATAAAGCAAATAATAAAGTTTCGCGAACTACACCGACCCCAAATAAAATCGCCTTCATCTCCTTATTAAAAATAGATTCTTTTCTTTTGACCGGCGGTCTTTGCATAACCCCGTCATCACTAGCCTCAAAAGCTAAAGAAAAACTAGGAAGTCCATCATTTAAAATATTAATCCAAAGGATCTGAGTTGGTAAAAGGGCGAGAGGCAAATTAAAAAGAATAGAGCCGGTAATTAAAACTATCTCCGAAAAACAATCCGATAAAAGATAAGTTAATGATTTACGAATATTATCAAAAATTATCCGGCCCTGTTTAACGGCACTAACAATGACGCTAAAATTATCATCAAGCAAGACCATGTCGGCCGTTTCTTTAGTAACTTCAGTTCCTGACCCTAAACAGATCCCAATATCCGCTTTCTTTAAGGCCGGGGAGTCATTTAAGCCGTCGCCAGTCATAGCAACAACTTCCCCATTCTTTTTTAGCGCATCAACAATCCGCAACTTATGATCAGGACTTACCCGCGCATAAACTGAAACTGTTTTTACTAGCTCTCTAAGTTCTAATTCATTAAGTTTCTCTAAAAATTCTCCGCTGATTACTCCGACTGACCCTAAATCCATTTTTAACTCCGAAGCAATTGACTGAGCCGTATTAGGATGGTCTCCAGTAATAATTATTGGTCTAATCCCTGCTTTTTTACAAAGATCAATTGTCTCTCTTGCTTCCGCTCTCAAAGGATCTTTAAAGGCGGCAAAGCCGACAAAAATTAATTCTTTATCAACTAGATTCCAGTTTTTTTCTTCTGATTCAATTTCAAAAGGCAATTTTTTTAAATCTCTGTAAGCCAGGGCGATAACACGCAAACCTTTTAAAGTTAAGTCATTATAAATCCCTAATATTTTTTCCCTGTCCTTTTTTTCTAAAGTCCTAATTTTTCCGCCTTCTTCTAAAAAAGTACATTTATCTAAAATTATTTCTCCCGCTCCCTTCTCATAAAGAATAAAACCTCCATCTTTGCTGTTAGTATTTTCTTTTCTATGTAAACTAATCATGAACTTTCTAGCGCTATTAAAAGGAAGTTCACTAACACGCGGTTCTTCCTTCATCAAATCGGCCTGGCTAACTCCTAAATCCACGGCTACTTTTAAAAACGAGACTTCAAGCGCCGAACCGGATTCTTTTAGGCTCTCTGAGTCAAAAATCGCATTATTACATAAAACGCCCGTCTTTAAGGCGAGCATATATTCTTTTAATTTTTCGGCGTCTTTTTTCCCGCTTAATTTAGCCAGGGCTAATCGACCGGAATAAGAAATAATTTCCTCAAGTCGCATTTTCCCTTCCGTAAGCGTCCCGGTTTTATCGGAACAAATAACTGTAATTGAGCCTAGTGTCTCAGCAGCTAACAATTTTCGGGTTAAGGCTTTGTGTTTAACCAAATTCTTCATGCCAACCGCAATAATAACAGTAACGGCGACAGATAAGCCCTCAGGAATTGCCGCTACTGAAATAGCCATGGCCGATATTAAAATATTAAGAAAATCTAAACCCTTTAAAACACCGGCAGCCACAATAATTAAGCAAACCCCAACAACGCTCAGGCCTAATAATTTAGAAATTTTTCCCAAACGTTCTTGTAGCGGCGTCGTTCCACTATCGGCCGTTTTGACCATTTCCGCAATTTTACCAATTTCTGTTTTGGAGCCGGTCGCAACAACAACCGCTAGGCCATGTCCGCTAACAATATTAGTCGCCGCATAAACCATGCTTTTGCGATCCGCTAAAAGAGTTTTAGAATTACAAGCTAGAATACTTTTAGAAACCGCTAAAGATTCGCCAGTTAAGCTAGCCTCATTAACCTCAAGATCAAGATCTTCAAAAACCCGAGCGTCAGCCGGAATAACTGAGCCCGCTTTTAATATTAAAACATCGCCGGGCACTACTTCTTCGCTTAAAATTTCTATTTCTTTGCCGCCTCGTCTAACCGAAACACGATGTTCAACAATTTTTTTAAGTTTATTTAAAGCATTGTTAGCCTTATCTTCCTGAATAAATCCGATTGCGACATTAATTAAAACCGCTGCAATAATAACTTGCGTATCAATACCATCACCGACTAAAAAAGAAATTAAGCCCGCTCCCAGTAAAATATAAATGAGAGGGCTTTTAAATTGTGATATAAAAACTTTTAAACGGCTATAAGGCTTTTCTTGAGCCAAGACATTTAACCCATTGCTAGACAATCTTTTTCTGGCCTCATTCAAACTTAAGCCATCGGGGCCTGAATTAATGATTTTAAAAACAGCTTCTATTTTTAAATTATGAAAGCTATCCATTTATTTAATTTATTTTAATAATATTTAAAAGCTTACTCTGTAATAATAACATAATATCCGGTTTTAGATAACAAAAATCCCGCCGCAATAAAATTGGGCGGGACTTTGTTTAGGAAGAAGTATTAAACGCGTTTAACGTTAACAGCATTCATTCCTTTTGGAGACATTTCTGTTTCAAAAGAAACAGCATCGCCTTCACGTAGTTCATTGTATTGAACACCAACTAATGAATTACTATGAAAGAATAAATCCTTCTCTTGACCTTCTACAGCGATGAAACCGAAACCTTTTTCGGTTAAAGCTTTTATAACACCAGTCATAAAATTTTAGACTTAGTTTGTAAGATTGCAATTTAATAAAGAGTATAAAAATCGACTACTTTTTGTGACACGATATTGTTGCTTAAACACTATAACACATAAAAATAAATAAGTCAACCGTTTTCTCAAATTTTGTCAAATTTTATATTTTACTCCTTGGACTGGAAAAAATCACAATGAGCCGTAAACGGAACATCGCCCTTGGCCTCACTGCAATAACCGACCCCTTCATGGTTCTCAAAACTAGTGCAATTAAGACATTGAGTGGCTTCCGTTTCCCAATTATCCTTAAAATCAGCTTCTATTTCGTGCGACATATGTTTTTACAATTCTAGATTATTACCGCCATCATCTAGCAAAACATTAGCCCCCTCACTTTTAATCTCAGTGCTAGTAGCCATTGCATCTGTCTTATAGCATGCCCTTACTTCCTGCTGATAAGTTTTCCAGGCGGCATCACGAAATTTTCTGGAACTCGTTCTGCTTTCTTTAATAGAACTATTAAAACTATCTTTACAAACCTTAAATCCTTGCATTATTTCAGAATTATTTGTTAAATCTAGAGCGGTTTTCTGGCAAGTATTACGATCACTAGTTGCTTTAATCAAAGATTCGCTCGCACTACTCAAACTATCTTTAACGGCCGTATCTTTTTTATCAATTGCTGTTTTCAGACAAGTTACCGTCTCGGTAGTCAAAACAGAAGCACCTAAATTTTCCTTAGTTACTTTTCTATATCCCCATAAAGCGCTTCCGACCTGTTTAATTTTTTCAAACAAAGCTAGATCATTAGGGTGGGCAATTTTTTCTAATCCCTTTGTTGAGGAAGCGCTTGTGTCAGGTGTTGGGTTAGTTGAAGAGGCTGTTCTAACAAGCGGTTTATTCAATGCTTCTTTTAACTTATCGCCTAATCCTTGAATTTTTGTTTCTAACTGCTGAATTCTAATACCAAATAAAGTATTGCCCTCTTTTTTTATATTTTTAAAATTCTTAATTTGTTCCGGGGAGGAAATTTTTTCTAATACCGCCGTTGAAGTAGCTCTTTCGCTTCTTGGTTCTGGTTTTACGGCTGGTCTGGGTTCACGTATTAACATCGGTTCCGGTTTAACATTCGCATTATTTTCTGTAGGAGCTTGTATGGTTGATGGGCTTGAAGTGGCTTCGCTAGAAGCTTCCGCTAAAATTAATGATGGCACAAAGAATGTCGCCAC
>CAIVBF010000089.1 GCA_903904095.1 uncultured bacterium
ATTCGGAATAAAAAGGAATCTATTCCAGCAGATTTAATTAACTACTATAATTCTTTAAGTTTATTAGTCGCTAAGTTATATGAAGTAAATGGAAACTGGTATTATGCAGCAAGTATATACGGGAATTCATTGGGAGACAAGGAGAAAGAACGAAAATTAGAAGATATGGGGGATAAAGAAATTCCTGTGCCGAATCCGGGGTCTTGCCAGCAAACTATCATAAAATATTATGAAGATTTTTTTGAATCAGTGAAAAACGACCCCATAGACGAGGTGGACATAGAAGAATATCGCCAAAAACTCACAACATTTTTCAAATGTGAACTTGAAAAACTAAAAGCTTAAATTTGATTATAAAAATACAGACACAAGTGTCTGTATTTTTATTTAGCTGGGGAGTTGGGATAAGATTGGAACGGTATTGGGTAAATAAAAAGCCAGTATTTTATAAAGGAATACTGGCTTAGTAATTTAAATCTCTTTTACGTAGTGAGCTATTTTTGGTTTTGTTATTAGTAGAAAATTAAATTCTTTTTAAAGTTTCTAAAATATATGAACCAATTTTTGAAGCTCTGATGCCTTCAAACCCCTTATCCATAAAAATGGATAATCCTTTTTTCTTTGCCTCCGCAATAAATGTTTCATTTCCAGAACAAATAATTGTTTTTTGAAGTTGTTCGGGTGTTAAGATATCCAATACATCCCCGCCATAACCACCAAAGCCTAAATCTCCGTCAAGCAATAATATGTCGAAATCTTTATCAGAAAAAGAAATCGCCTCAACAGCCTTTTTAGCTTCATCAAATATAATGGTATTGCTCTCTGGAAAATTTTCATTTATTACCATTTTTACAACACTTTTGAAGACATTGTTATCTTCAACAATTACAATTTTTTTCATTATTTTCTCTCCTGTATTTTGTTAATGTAAATGTAATAAAAAAATATACCACATTGGTATATTTTTGTCAATCTGCTGCGAGACCTGGATTCGAACCAGGATAAACGGCTTCAAAGGCCGCTGTCCTACCGTTAGACGATCTCGCAATATTCTATTAACTCTTAGATGTTATTAAAAAAACACGCAATTGTCAAATTAGGCCGTTTTATTTAAGCCTATTAAACCTTAGCGTATTTTCTAACCGCGAATAGACTAGTTAAACTATTAATAACCAAAATAGCAATAAACTGACTCCCAAAAATAAAGGCAAAATTGTTAACAAAATAGGCTAATATATTGATATTATAATCAGTAAAGAATATCTCTAGATATGGTTGTAATAAGCTCAGGAATGGATAAAAAATCGCAATAATAATTAAAACGCTTAATAAAGAGTAGATAAAAGCGGACCAAATATAAGGCATGTAAATAAAGAAATTTGAGGCCCCGACCAGGCGCATAATTTCAATCTCCTGACGATGAGTATAGATCGCTACTCTGATTGTATTATAAACGATTAAAAGACTGGTCAAAATAAATAAGGCGATAATGATAAGACCAACTTCATTAACCCGTTTAGTAATATTATTTATCTTTTCTAAAATAATTGTATTATCAGAAAAATCACGAGATTCAATTATTTGATTATCAAGCATTTTGAGCTCATTAATCAATAGATTAGAATTATTAAAATCTTTAGGAGAGATAGTTAAGCTCGGCGACAAAGGATTGCGACCCAATTCTTTCAAGGCAACCAGAACAGATTGGTTATTTTTATATTTATCGCGAAAAGAATCAAGCGCAGTCTGTTTTGAGATATAATTAACTTCCCTAACTTTATCAAATCCGCTAATTTTATTTTTTAAGGCAATAATTTCACTTTCCGGGGTATCGGCTTTTATGTACAGACTTATATTAATTTTTTCTTTAACCGCTAAAACAGCGTTATCACTTATTAAACGAATCGTTATTAACATGTTAACCGAAAAAAGAGCAACCACTAAAATAGTAACAGTAATAATCGTTAACCAGATATTACGGAAAATATCCTGAAAACTAAACTTTATAATTCTAAATAGAGATAACATAAATTATAATAAATATTTACCATGCGCCTGATCGCTAATAATACGGCCATGATCCATAGTCACAACCCGGCGATTTAAACGATTAACAATTTCTTTATTATGGGTTACCAGAATAACAGTCGTTCCGAATTTATTAATATGTAATAGCAAATCAATAATTTCGTTAGCGTTAATCGCATCTAAATTCCCGGTCGGCTCATCGGCTAAAAGAATTTTTGGCTGATGCACTAAAGCACGAGCAATAGCCGCTCTTTGTTTTTCGCCACCCGATACTTCATGCGGATAACGATTTTTTTTATCATCAAGGCCGACAATTTTTAAAACACTAGGGACAATCTTGCTAATTTTTTGAGAAGTTCCGCCGGAAACCTGCAGAGCAAAGGAAACATTTTCTAATAAAGTTTTTTTTGGTAATAATTTGAAGTCCTGAAAAATAACTCCGATCTGCCGACGTAAATAAGGAATTTCACGACGACTTAGTTTTGTGATATCCCAATCGCCAATCATAACCTGGCCGCTGTCAACCCTTTCTTCACCGATTAAAAGACGGACCAGGGTTGTTTTGCCCGCCCCCGACTGACCAACTATAGAAACAAACTCGCCCGGCGTTACCTCAAGATTAATATTATTCAAAACTTTATTATTTTTTAGGTAAGCCTTAGAAACTTCTGTTAATTTAATCATAATTATTTTTTGAGTTTCGCCGTCCCGTAGAGAATTAATTGCTCATTATCCAAGAAACTTTCTTCTCTATTTTTAGAACTAAAATTTACAACAATTATACTTCCATCAGCTGTTTTTACTCTTGTCATTAAGCAATAACCCGCCTCATCTAGATAACCGGTTTTTGAGCCGGTAATTAAGTACGGACTGGCCTGTACTAATTTGTCAGTATTAATAACTTTATATTCTTTTTTAGTATTAATTGTTTTAAATTTATAACTAATCGTTGTACTGATTTTCTGAATTAAAGGATTACTTAATATCGCTTTTGATATTATAGCATATTCATGAGGAGAACTCACATTTTCAGGAGACAGTCCGGAAGGTTCAATAAAACTAGTGCTAGTAGCACCCATCTCTTTAACCATTTTATTCATCTGAGCGATGAATTTATCACGGCTCAACCCGCTAACTCTTACTAAAGATTCAACGGCGTTATTAGCCGACCCAACTAAGGCAGCATAAACTAAATCTTGGATTTTTAAAGTATCACCATTTTTTAATTTTATTTTTGCCGCTTCACCGGGTTCGCAATATTTCTCATTATTTTTTTCATCCTGTATTTTATAAGTAACGACTTTATTTAAATTCGGTTTTAAATCTAAAAATACTTTTATCGCCGCTAATTTAGTCAGACTCGCCAGCGGAGCGACCTTATCGGCGTTTTTGCCCCAGATCATTTCTGATGTTTTTTCATTAAAAATTATCGCACTTGAGGCGCTTATAACCGGCTCACTTTTTTGCTGATCTAATTTTTGATTAACTGAAGAAACAATCGCTTTTAAAGGCTCAATTTTTATTTTAACTAATCCGTCGCCAGTTGAAGCAATTTTTTTAAAAGCGACCTTATCTAAATCAACAACACGATCGGGATGTTTTGCTCTTTCTGGCCCCCAATCATTAATAGTTACATCAACAAATTTATTATTACTCAAGTTATAAACACGGATAAGTGATCCTTTGGCGTAATCAGGCGAAGCGGCAAAATTTCCGCCCTTATAATTATACCAGGAAGCGGTTCCGACTGTTAAAATATTCTGATTACTAAATAGAGCTAAACGGCCGGAAAGAGAGGTTGTGGTCGCGCTAACATATTTTTCATTAGGAAAATCATGAGTTTCTAAAGGTAGCCATTTCCCACCCAGCTCATCATAAACAAAAATTTGCTTTAAATAATTATTAGTTTTATCGTAGCTTATTTTTATTGTCATCGGTTGTGCGGGATCAAAAATTTGATCGGAAACAAACTTATAATCAAAAACCGGGCTAAGCGCTTGCCATTGCCAAGAAACATTAATTACTTCCGAGCTAGTTGCTATTTCCGGAATAACTGAATAACCAGGGCTAACAAAAGAAAGGCTACTCGCCTTAGTAATGCCCGGGATAAAAAACAGAGGTATAAGCAGTAGCCACAAATATTTTTTTAATTTTAAGATCATAAATTTCTGATTGACTAAATTATTTTTTTAAGACTATAATATATTACAATAATTTTTGGCGGGTGTTGTATAATGGTTATTACGTCAGCTTCCCAAGCTGAAGAAGGCGGTTCGATTCCGCTCACCCGCTCATATAGATAGGCCGAGATAGCTCAGCTGGTAGAGCAACACACTCGTAACGTGTAGGTCGGGGGTCCGATTCCCCCTCTCGGCTCAGATTTGTTTAGTTAAAAAAATAATCTCGCCATTTGGCCAGGTTATTTTTATTTTTGGCCGGGGCCACAATACTTGATGTAATTAACTTATTTTCCACATCATTAATAACAACAACTTGTTCGCCGGATTTCTTCAAATTAAGATTTAATCTTGCTTCCTCTTCTAAAGACTGATCAGAATTTAAATAATCAATCATGTCCTTTAAATCTTTATTAGTGCTTTCAAATTCGCTGATTTGTTTTTTAACATCAGTTATTTCTTTTTCAACGGCTCTTTTTTGGCTATAAGTCCGCGCTAAAGGAAAAATAATTAGCACTAAAAAAACAAGACCAATAATCGCTAAAAAACGTTGGTTTGAAAATAGGCTGGTTAAAAATGAATTTGATTTTGTTTTGTCCGCCGAAACTAATATCCGCGGTTTGATTTTTGATTTTTGCATTATTTTTATTATAACATAAAAAATAATTTTAAAAAACGCTATTTAAAAGCGTTCTAATACAAAAAATAAAATAATATTTTTAAAATTTAGCTTCTTGTTTTAGGCGTGACCCAAAACCCCATATATTTTCCAAACATTAAACGAATCTGGGCCTCTAAACAAGGAATTGATCCGAAAAAAATAATCGTTATCGGAACAAATACCCATTCCAAAATCATTTTAATATTCTTCCAAACACTATAATTCTTCGGTCGCTTCGGTAATAATAACGCCGATAAGACTGCCGACTGGATAAGCCCGATCATCGCAAAATTCATTAAAATTTGAGTAACCGCCGGCAAGTTTCCCGATAAAACCGTGGAGTTAAAGCGATCGCCGCCCAACCACATCGGCATTCGGCCAACGATTGCAATAATTAGAGCACTAGTTGCCCAAGCATGAAAACCATAAATTTGAATTATAATATGGCCAATTATTCTTTTACGATCAAGTCCCGGCTCATTCCATTTTTTACCGGCATTAAATAATAAATAAGGAATATTTTCTCCGCCCCAAGCCCAGCGTCTTTGTTGTTTATACAAACTGCTCATCGTTCTCCAAATACTTTTATCGCAAGTTACATCCATTGAAACTTCAAATTGCAAGGGTTCAACCCGATAATGGCCATTATAAAACATCAGGCAATCCCAGAATATTCGCGAATCCTCACTAACCATTTTAGTTGACCAAAAACCAATTTCCTCCAAAGCCTTATAGGTCATTGAATGGGAAGAATAGGTAACCAAACTTTCATGGCGAACCTGCATGATCATCTGCCAAAAAGTATTTGATGTCGCCGCTACCCGAGAAAAGAAAGGAGCGTTCCAGATATTATTATGATAAACAGGTACGGGTTGATAACTGGCCCGATAAGGATCAGAAACGGTCAGAAACTTATAAGTTAAGCAATAAAAATAACCAGGATGAACGACGGTGTCAATATCAAAAACACTAATTAATATTTTTTCACGATCAAAATTCAATGGATCAATTAAATTCTTTTTTAGTTCTCTGACACACCAAGCTTGGTTAGCTCCTTTGCCCTTAATCTCTCCTTCAATCCCATCCGGATGCCAGGTAAGGACAAAATGTTTAAATTTATTCTGATATTCTTCTTTGATTATCACGGCGCGCGCCTTAGCATCCTCGCCACCCCGCTCTTCCATCGCCAAGGCAATAATCATTTGATCGGTTGAGAAACCATCATTGATTATTGAATCAAGGGCGGTCTTAATAATTTCCACGCCTTCATTATATGTCGGCAAAATTATTAACTGAATGAGATCGCTATAAACTAAACCCTTTCTAGTTAAAGAGTCTGAGGCAACATCTTTATCCAAACAAGTGGCAGAGAGTTCTTGGCATTTCTTTTTCCAATCGGTTCTAAGTCCTCTTTTTAAACGAACATAAGAAGTAATTAAAAAGATCGCCATGTAAACAACTAATAATAGCCAATAAACATCAAAGGCAATAACAAAATAAGCAACCCAGACCGGTTTAAAGTAGGAGCAAATAATTAGCCCGAAAATAGTAAGTAAAGAAAGGCCTCCAGGCAGAATTTCTAATAAACGATAGATTTTATAATCACGACCGCTTAGTTCTTTGGCCTTGCCAATTTTGAGGAAATCAATTGTTTGATTCATATTAATTTAATATTCCTCTTCTTTTTAGCTCAAAAAAGCATTTTGCGCAAGCAGTAACATCAACCAAGGCATCGTGTGCTTCCGGAAATTCCGAACTAAAAAGTATCCTGTATAGTTCAGACAGGTTCGGCCATTTATAAGAACCGCGGCCATTACTAATCTTACAAAAATCAACGCTTGATTTCATTGTGCAAATTCTATTAGTCCCCCGAAAAGGATTCGGGGCTAAATTTTCCCGAAGTAATTCTGAACCAATAATTTTCTCATCAAAATCAATATTATGAGCAACGAGATAAGCGGCACTCTCGGCATCGCGTAAAAAATGTTCTAAAGCAACTTTTAAATCAATTCCTTCTCGCTCGGCGCGTTCTTGCGAGACGCGATGAATTTTAGCGACCTCTTCGGAGATTACAAAACCATTCGGTTTAATAATATAGCAATAAGATTCCCAATGATTACCGACTTCATCATATAAACTCCAAGCAATCTGAACAATCCGCGGCCAATTTAAAAAATCATCAAGAGGTGCTTGATAATTCTTTGGTAAACCGGTTGTTTCGGTATCAAAAAATAAGTACATAAAATTAATTACTGATTTTTACATCCTCTCCTTCTGTTAGATTATGTTCGGGATTAGAAAAATTATTTTGGTTATTATTTTGAACGGCATTATTCTTTTTATCAGTCTTTAAGGCTCTTCCGTGGAAATCAACTGGAGATAGTTTATTTAAGTCACTTAAAGACAAGCTCACTTTAGCCGGAGTTTCTTCCTTAATCTCAACAAAATTTAGACGTTCTTCTTTTTTAGCTTGCTGGCGATTTTCCAGTTCAGTTCTCTTCTCTTCCTTCCTTTTACTTAAACAGTTCTTGCAATAAACCGGTCGGACACCATCCGGTACAAATACGGTGGCAGTCGGGTTGCCGCACAAACTACAAACAGTTTCGTAGCCGGGTTTACTCGCGTCTTTTAAAATGTTTTTCTTTGGCAAAGACTGAGAATTATTTAACACGCCTGGCCTGTTCTGGCTGTTTTGAGTTGATACGGAAGGCTTATCTAAGGATGGTTTATAATTAATCTGATTAGCTAGAGTAGAATTAGCGGCCGGAGCAGAGACAACTCTGGCGCTTGGCGCCGAAACAGGGGTTCTATAAGGGGGAGTTGATTTAGAGATTGACGGCGCATAATTTTGAGCTACCTTTGTATCGGCAACGGGGGTAGCGCCTTCTGACTCTCCATAATTTTCATGCCAACGCATAATCTTTTCTTCAACGACTTCTCTGTCGGAGGCGTATTCTTTTCTAGAATATTCAATAACTTTTTTAACATTATCAGTTTTTTCTTCTTCTTTAAGAGGCGGCAATCCAACGGCCGAAAAAGGAGAAGAGGCAATGCCGTCAATCATTAGTTTCAAATACATTTCATATTTCGGCAGATTAACAATATCTTCTTCGGTAAAAGTCGGGGTAAATTCTTTAACTAACTCTTCTGCGTCCGCCGCTCCAACTCTGAAAACAACCATGGTTCCGACATTACCAAAAACAGCCGGCTTAACTTTTTCACTTAGCTGTTCAATGTATTGATGGGCAAGAATTAGATTTAAACGATATTTACGGGCTTCCGATAAAATACTCGCGAAAGAATCGGTAGAAAAATTTTGAAATTCATCAATATATAAATAAAAATCACGTCTTTCTTTTTCCGGAACATCAACTCGGCTCATCGCTGCTAATTGAATCTTAGTAATCATCATTGCTCCCAGTAAAGCGGAATTATCTTCACCAATTCGTCCCTTAGAAAGATTCATAATTAAAATCTTGCCATTATCCATGATATCACGGATGTCAATTGAGGATTTAACCTGACCGATGATATTTCTCATTAAAGAATTAGACAAAAATTGTCCAACCTTATTTTGAATAGGCGAAACCGCTTCCGAAGCGAATTTATCGGCATAACCAGAAAATTCTTTTTCCCAAAAAGCCTTAACAACCGGATCTTTAATATTCGCGACAACCTTTTTCCGGTAATTTTTATCCGACAACATTCTAACAACACCCATTAAAGTTGAGCCGGGAAAATCCAAAATAGCCAGAATTGCGTTACGCAAAATATATTCCAAACGAGGTCCCCAAGAATCGGCCCATAATTTTTGAAATACGCCGATTAAACCGGAGGCGACCAGATGGCGCAGATGAGATTCAACTTGCTCAACAACATTAAAAGCGATCGGAAAATTAATATCCGATGGATTAAAATAAACAACATCTTTAACGCGCTCCGAAGGAATAAATTCAATAATTTTTTCCGCCAAATCGCCATGCGGATCAACAACGGCCACACCATGCCCCGCCCTGATATCATCAACAATCATATTCTCTAAAACCGTTGATTTGCCCATACCAGTTTTCCCAATCAAATACATGTGCCGACGCCTGTCGTCAGTCTTAATTCCGAATTTTTTAAATTCGTTACGATAAGTTGTTTGGGCAAAAACCGAAATTTCCTTATTCATAGTATTAACTTATAGGCCTAAAAACCAAAAATTATTTTAGCAAATCTCTGTATTGAGCAAATAAATCCTGAAGAAGCGGCGGTAAATAAATAAAGCCTAAAATAATTGGAATGAAGATTAGCAAGAATCGGAGCGTACTCCAAATCTGCTGCCATTTCATATAACGCTTAATTTCCTTAGAAATTAAAAGAATCTCTTGATTCTTTTCTAAGTTTAACTCTAATAATTTTTTAAAATCGTCATTATTAGAATTTTTATCTTCTTTTTTTTCGGTAACGTTATCCATAAATTTATTTTTATTCACGTACTTCGCACAATTCAACATACTCAGAACCAATTTTAGCAAATTCAGCCATTTCTTTGCTTGTATAGGGGGGGTGAGTTTCGTAAGTAGAATCAACTAATTCCGTATCTGATTTAAAAAATTGCAGATACCACTTTTTTGCCCCACTAATAGACTTCCCCATGATTGAAAAGTCGTCTTTCTCTAATAAACCAGGAACAACGGTTGTTCTAAATTCATAGGGCAGACCCGAGTCCATTATCATTTTAACACTTTTTTGGAGATTTTTATAATCAACTTCAACACCAACTGTCTCTTCGTATTTTTCATATGGACCCTTGATGTCCATAGCGATGTAATCAAGTAATTTTTGCTCCAAAAGAGCCCCGAGCATCTCTGGATTTGTTCCATTTGTATCAAGTTTAATCAAATAGCCGATATCTTTAATTTTTTTTATAAATTCCGGTAAATCAGGGTGTAAAGTTGGTTCGCCGCCAGTAATAACTACGGCCTCAAGCTTGCCAAATCTTTCGGACAAAAAAAGAAAAAGGTCTTCAGTGGAAAGTGGAGAAAGACCTTTTTCTTTTTTATTTTTTTCGTCCGAACCAGGAAAACTGGGCCAGACAAGCATAGGGTTATAGCAAAAGTGGCATCGGAAATTACAACCTTGGGTGAAAATTATTGCAGCTAAATGATCGGGGTAATCCAAAAGGGTTAATTTTTCTAAACCACCGATAATCATAAAGTTAGAATCAGATTATTCAGAGCAAACTTCAAAAGTCTTACGATCCTTATACTCAGACGCTTTACCCGGGTTATAATTCTTAACCGGAGTTAGCCAGCCAACAACACGGCTGTAAACGATGCATTCCTGTCTTTGAGTTTGAATTGGACTCATATTCTTATATTATGAATTATAAATTTAAGGTTA
>CAIVBF010000090.1 GCA_903904095.1 uncultured bacterium
AAATAAATATAAAATAAAATATTATACAAAAGATAAAAGGCTTGTTCCATTTTGGAGCAAGCCTTTTGTTTTAAGCGTTTTTAATTTTTTTAAATACTTTTTTGTGTTCAGATAATTTCGTCAATGAGGTTCAAGAGCAAGGCTCTTCTGGCGGGCAGAATTCTTTCTGCTTTTAAGAAGAGGTCTAAATCTCCAAAATCCTCCGTTACTCTTTCGGCCAATATTTCCTTAATGGCTTCATTTTTCCCGATTAATTCATCAATCTCCTCCTGCAGTCTTTTGCTGAAGTCGGCAACCTTAGAATCCGGCTCTATCTTTAAGTGCGGATCTAAAGAAATGTGATGAAATAATATTCGGGAATTTTTAGTGGCGGCTCGGTGATCACAGCCTTGTAGTACGATGGCGGCCATGGAAAAGGCATCCCCGGTAACTATTCCGGTTATTGTCGCCTGGGTATTTCTCATGGCGTCATAAATCTTCATCCCGCCAACGTAACTACCACCCTTAGAGTTGATTTGGAGATAAATACCTTTTTCGGCATCTTTCCCAAGTTCAAACAATTTGGTGACTATTCCATCGGCCTCATTTTCCCCAAAATTGCCACTTAGTAATAGTGTTCGTCTCGGGTCAATGATTGTTAAAGAATTTTTGAACTTTTTGTTTTTTTCATCCATTGCTTGCTATTTTTATGGTTATTGACTTTTTCTGTTGCTAGTGTATAATAGTACAATAAGTATTATTTGTCAATACTTTTTGATATTTATTAAATTTTTAAAAAAATCTCTGTAAATTATTGAATAATTATAGGGACTTTAAGTAAAATTATGGGAATATTAGACCAAATGCCTAATTTTCAGGCCGAGAAACCAAAAACTGCCGGAGAAAGTGAATTTAAGTATAAACATGACTTTGAAGATGGGACGGTTGGGCTTTATAAGACCAAAGAGGAACTAGATGACGTGGTTGAGGCGGAGAATGAGAATAGAGACAAAGCTTAATGATTTATAAAACGGACCTTAGCGGTCCGTTTTTTTGTTTATGTGAAAGAAAATTATTATTGAGCCGAGGACTATTAGAGCGTCGGCGAGATTAAAAACGGTAAAATGTTTTAGATAAAGATAATCAATGACGTAGCCAAAATTTAAGCGATCCAGAAAATTGCTAATTGAGCCTAACATTATTGCCGTCAAACCTAAAAAAAATAAAGTTATTTTTTTCTTAATTAGTAAATAAAGGAATAAGATCGCCATTAATACTATAAGTATAAAAATTACTGATTCTAATATTATCCCTCTGATTGGTAATGAAAAGGCGATGAAATAATTAGGCGTAAAAGTAAATGTTAAGATATTGCCTATTAATTTATAGGAATTATTAACGGAGATCGCTAAATATTTTAAATATCTGTCGCCTATAAAAAATATAGCTATCATTAAAATAATAGCTATATTCCAGAGTTTATTTTTAAAAAATAATTTATTCATTTTCTTGTAATTCAGTTTTACAGCTAATACACGAACTAGCTGTCGGGCGGGCCAATAAACGTTTGGCCGCTATAGTATTCCCGCAATATTTGCAAACTCCGTAAGTTCCTTTAGAAATTCGGTTCAGAGTGCTATTAATATCTTCCAAGCTTTTTTCTAGGACCTTTTCAGTTAAAATATTAGTTGAATAATCGGAAATTTCTTGGGCATTTTCATCGGGCTTATCGCCGTACTCCGGAAATTTAGCGGACATATTATCAGCCTCATGATTATCTTTGCGTGATAAATCAGCAAGATCATCCATGACCTGCTTCCTCTGAACTAAAAGCTGTTTTTCAATTTCTTTGATCGTTTTTTGATCTAATTCTTTTTCCATATTTATAAAATAAAAAACTATTAAAATTTAGTTTTTGTAATTAAATTATAGCGTAAATAAAGCTTTTTGACAATACTTAGGCTATTTGACGAAAATGTAAATTACTGTGATTATTTAGCTCTATTTCGCCGCTAATGATAATAAAAAATACTCAATATCTTGAGTATTTTTTTATGGCGGAATGGAAGGGGCTCGAACCCTCGACCTCCTGCGTGACAGGCAGGCGCTCTAACCAAGCTGAGCTACGACCCCAAATCCGCTTGCTGATTGAATTTAATGGATATTGTCTCGCGAAGCAAGATTTATTCTGTTTAAGAAAAGAAAAAGATTGACAGATAAACTATGGGTGATGATTTCAAGTTGAGGATTTCGTGTGTC
>CAIVBF010000091.1 GCA_903904095.1 uncultured bacterium
GGTTTGATATTTTCCACAACCAAAATTAATATCAATGCCGTCTGGTTTTATATATTTACTTATAATTTTAGTAGCGACAGCAAAGTGCTCCGGATTAGATCCAAATAATTGTACAACATAATACTTTTCCTTTTGCCGATTAAATTTTAAAAGCTCTAAAGTCGCATTATTCTTTATTTTTTGGTTATAAAAAAGCGCGGTAGCAGAAGCCATTTCGCTATATAGAACATCGGCTCCATATTTTTTGCAAATCTGGCGAAAAGCAGAGTCGGTAAACCCAGCCATCGGCGCCAAAGCCAGGATAGGTTTTTTCTTATTTTTTAAAATTTGCCAAAAATTTTTAGACATTACAATAAACTTATTTTTAAACCACCCTTAGCATCTTCAACAATATAACCAAGTTTCTTAATTTTATCGCGCAAACGATCAGATTCTTGATAGTCTTTACTAGCGCGAGCTTTCTGCCGTTCGCTAACAAGATCCTGAACCTCAACAGACAATTCTTCTAATTTCAGTTCTCTGCTAACAATACCTCCTTCGGCCTGAACCTTTCCCATATCTAGACCTAGAACTTTATCAAAATCTAAAATGGTTGCTAATTTGTCCGCTGGATTTAATCTAGACTTTAAGACCGAAGAAATAATGGCTAAAGCTTTTGGGGTATTTAAATCATTATTAATTGCTTCAATAAATTTATCTTTAAACTCTAAATTAACAGAACCAATTTCTTGCCCCAAAAGAACGACTTGATTTAGAAGACTATTAAGGCCATCAGAAGCCTGCTTTAAAGTTGTATCACTCTGCTCCATTGATTTCCGGTAGTGAACTTGTAGGTCGGCAAAACGATAAACTAGCGGGTTAAGTCCTTTTTTAATTAGAGCATTTTCTAAAGTCAGAAAATTACCGTCGCTCTTAGCCATTTTTTTGCCGCCTTCAATATTTAAAAAAGCACCATGAAGCCAATACTTAAAAAATTCTTTACCCGTTGCCGCTTCGGACTGGGCAATTTCATTAGTATGATGAATATTTATATGATCAATCCCTCCACAGTGGATATCTAACTGTTTACCCAAATATTTTAAACTCATTGCCGAACATTCTATATGCCATCCCGGGAAACCAACTCCCCATGGCGAATCCCATTCCATTTGTCTCTTGCTATCTTTCGGTGAAAATTTCCATAAAGCAAAATCGGTCGGATTTTTTTTCTCAACATTTATTTCTACGCGCGCGCCTTCTTTAAGTTCGGCTAAAGGTAAGTGGCTTAATTTATTATAATCTTTTATTTTAGCGGTGTTAAAATAAATTCCATCGCTAGTTTTATAGGTATAAGCTTTTTTTTCTAAAGTCCTAATCATCTCAATCTGCTCAGAAATATTCTCAGTCGCCTTACACCAAATGTTAGGCTCTTCAATATTTAGCAATATTAAATCATCTTTAAAGGCCTTGGTATAAAATTCAGCAATTTCCCAAGCACTTTTGCCTTCACGCTTTGCCCCTGCTTCTAGTTTATCCTCTCCCATATCCATGTCGCCGGTCAAGTGGCCAACATCAGTGATATTCATGACATGTTTAACTTTATAGTTATTATATTCCAAAGTTCTTTTTAGAATATCTTCAAATAAATAAGTACGCAAATTTCCTAAATGGGCGTAATTATAAACAGTCGGACCACAGGTATAAAGACCGACCTCGTCCTTAGTGATCGGTTTAAATTCTTCTTTTCGGCGAGAAAGAGTATTGTATAAAAATATTTTATTCATAAAAAATAATTATTACCGCAAAATATTAACTTTTCCATTTTAGTTTTTCAATAAACTCCAATAATTTTTCTTGATAACTATCTTTAATAACTTCCTTACTAGTTAAAACCAAATCGGCCATAGATTTTAAACCGCTTAGCTCGGCCATATTTACAACTGCTTTATTTACAGAATTACCACCCTGAGTCGCAAAACAAGCGGTGTTCTTAATTTGGCCTTTTGTTTGAATCAAATAATTTCTCAAGGCACAGGCCATATTATTAGCCCAGGTTGGGGTTCCAAGAATTATTAAATCATAATCAGCTGGATTTTTTTTAATAGGCTCTATGTCTGAGAATTTTTTAGACACGGCATCTCGTCCGCTCTTCAAATAACCAATTACGCCGCTACGATCTTGCAAGTCTATTAATTCTTCCGAATCAGCCCCTAATTTTTCGGCTATTTTTTGAGCCACTCTTTTAGTTATTTCCGTGCGAGAATAAAAAACAATTAAAGTTTTCATAAATTTAATTATTAACCTAATAACTCTATTATAACATATAAAAATCAATAAAAAACCTCAGTCGGATTAGACTAAGGCTCCTTAGTGCTCGGAGGGGGACTTGAACCCCCATGGGATTACTCCCACAGCGTTCTGAACACTGCGTGTCTACCAATTTCACCATCCGAGCGCTATACTCTAAATATAAACATTACAGTAGATTAATTATGCTAAATTTAGAAACAGAAAGCAAATATTTTAAATTAGGCTACAAATTCGTAGGCGGTGTTGATGAGGCCGGACGAGGCCCCCTGGCCGGTCCAGTTGTAGCAGCTTGTGTTGTTATTGATTCTAATTTTAAAATTGATTCTAGCGATTTAGAGCTCGTCGCCGACTCAAAAAAATTGAGTGCTAAAAAAAGAGAAAAGCTTTTTGGCGTTATCAGAGAAAAGGCGCTAGCTGTTGAAATTGGAATTGTTGACAATATAAATATTGATAAAATAAATATACTACAAGCTAGTTTTTTAGCAATGAGGCGAGCAATTAAAAAATTAAAGATTGAACCAGATTGTATTTTAGTTGATGGCAATTTCAAAATTCCGAAATTAGATAAACCGCAAGAAGCAATTATCGGCGGCGACGGAAAAGTTTGGGCGATAGCCGCCGCCTCAATTATCGCTAAAGTCAGCCGGGATTGGATTATGAGCGAAATAGATAAACAATATCCAGAATATGAATTTTATAAGCATAAAGGCTATGGAACGAAATTGCATTTAGAGAAAATTGCTTTATATGGTCCCTGCCCGATCCATCGCATGAGTTTTGCGCCAATCAGGAAAGAAAACAAAAATAGTTAACAAAAAATCAAATAATTTTTTGAACGCCTGTTTTTTCGTAAAGTAAAAATTAATGTTAATTAATTTTTACCACAGAAAAAACCGAAGAGAAAAAATGTTATTTGATTTTTTGTTATGCTAAATTTAATTTTTATCTTTTAGTTCTTGCTCTTTCAGTTTCAGTTAAACCTTGCTTGCGAAGCCTAACGCTCTTCGGGGTTACTTCTAAGTATTCGTCATCATTTATAATACTTAAGCCTCTTTCTAAGGTAATCTGCCAAGGCGGAGTCAGGGTGATCGCATCATCATTACCAGAAGAACGAACGTTAGTTAATTTTTTACCTTTAATCGGGGTAACGGTCATATCGTTCCCTTTAGCAACATTTCCAATTACCATGCCTTCGTAGACCTCTGTGTTTGGTTCAATATAAATAACTCCTCTCTCCTGTAAGTTCCATAGGGAATAAGCTAAAGCTTTCCCGGTCGCCATAGAAATCATTGACCCCAGCTTACTTCTCTCAATTTCGCCAGCCCAAGGTTTAAATCCTAAAAAATGAGCGCATAAAATTCCTTCACCGCGGGTATCAACTACAAATTCTTCGCGATAACCTAATAATCCGCGGGTTGGGATTTCAAATAAAAGACGAGTTTGTCCGTTATGATTTTTTAAATCAGTCATCTGTCCCTTTCGGCGAGACATCTTTTCAATAACGATACCGGCGCAAGCCTCTGGAATATCAATAGTGATTTCTTCAAATGGCTCTAACTTAACATTATTTTCTTCTTTAATAATAACTTGTGGTTGAGAAACCTGGAGTTCATAACCTTCGCGACGCATATTTTCTAGTAGAATCGCAATGTGTAGTTCACCGCGACCATAAACACGATAAAAATTTGTTTCCGAAAAATCAATTTTTAAACCGACGTTAACTTCTAGTTCTTTTTCTAAACGTTCTCTAATTTGGCGATTAGTTACGTACTTACCTTCACGACCGGCAAAAGGAGAATTGTTAACTAAGAAATTCAAACAGATCGTCGGTTCGTCAATCGAAATAGCCGGTAAGGCTTTTTGGTCAGCGTTTTCGGAAATCGTTTCTCCGATGTAAATATCCGTTAACCCGGCAATCAAAACAATATCACCGGCGGTCGCTTCAGTAACTTCCTGGCGGCTCAAACCTTTAAAAGAAAATAATTTAGTAACTTTGCCGGGACGAGTTTCATTTTTTAAATTTTCAATAAAAACATTCTGACCTAATTTGATAGTCCCACGATAAATACGAGCGATGGCGCAACGGCCTAAAAAATTATCATAAGCTAAATTAAAAGGCTGAACAGCCAAAAGTTCATGATCCATTTCCGGAGTTGAGGCCGGCACAACGTGTTTCAAAATTAAATCTAAAAGAGGCATTAAATCATCAGCCAATTTGTCAACTTCTAAACCGGCTCGGCCAGTCTTAGATATCGTATAAATAACCGGAAAATCTAATTGTTCATCATTGGCGCCTAAATCTAGAAATAATTCATAAACCATTTCAGCGGCTTCCGCTGGTCTAGCAGCCGGCTTATCAACTTTATTAATAACAACAATTGGTTTTAAACCAAGCTCTAAAGACTTACGTAAAACGAATTTTGTCTGAGGCATAGGGCCTTCTTGTGCGTCAACAACCAAAAGGACAGAATCAATTGAACGTAAAACACGTTCAACCTCTGAACTGAAATCGGCATGCCCGGGAGTATCAACTAAATTAATTTTTGTATCTTTATAATACAAACTGGCATTTTTAGAATAGATTGTAATCCCCCTCTCCTGTTCAAGCGAGTTACTATCCATACTAATACCTTCCTCAACCATTCCAGTTTGACGCAAAAGGGCATCAGTCAAAGTTGTTTTACCATGATCAACGTGAGCGATAATGGCAATATTTCTAATTTCCATATAATTTTAGATCATTCCGATAAAAACCGTGTCTCTATAACGAAAATCTCTTTAATATCCCCGCAAAATGAGGATTTATTATTTAAAATTTAAAACAAAACGCGACAACAAGCCGCGTAGTTTTTAACTATGTAAATGCTTTATGTAAATGCCTAATAAAAACTAACTATATTCTAATAGATTATCAGAGAAATGTCAAATATTGAACATTTCTTCGCTGCCGCCATCCATATCCTTTATCTTATAAATACTCTTCTCTTTCTCTTCCGTCCCGTATATCACAACTTTAGCTATTTTTTTCTTATTAGCAAAATCAAGAGCCTTACCGATTTTTTGCTCCTCTAACCCGCTAATAACATTTAATCCGCGGACTCTTAAGGTCTTGGCTAAATGAATAGTTTCGTTAGTCAAATTTTTATCAAGAATAGGAAGATAATATTTGATTGGCTGTTCTAAAATAATTTTATCAAGCATACCCCAACTTTCTAAAAACAAACGAGTTGTTTCATCGCCCGGAGCAAAGCCAATGGCCGGAAAATTAGATACTCCAAAAATTTCTGCTAAACCATTATAACGACCGCCGCCAAACATCGCTCGGTTATTTTCCGGGTTCTTATCAAAAACTTCAAAAATTATTCCATCGTAATAATCAAAACCACGAATAACCGTTGGGTTGAACTCAATAAAATCACCGTAACCAAGGCTTTCAAGATCTTCCATTATCTTAATTATTTTAAGCAAGCCTTGATTGTTTTTTAAGGCCGGAAGCGCTAAAGCAAGCGCCTCAATATTCTGGCTCTTCATAAAAGTTTCAATAACAGCCATTGCCTCCTTTTTCAAACCTGCTTCTTGTAAACGGATTTTAATGTCTTCTGCTTTTAATTTCTGCCACTTATCTAAAGTTCTAACAACTAATAATTTTTTCTCTTGATCCAATTCTTTAGCTCCTGATAATTCTAAAACGCCATCAATGAGTTCGCGACTGCTGATCGCTAACGAAAAGGAATCTTGCGGCGGATCAAATTCAAGCATTATATCAAGTGCTAATTGAAGAATTTCTAAATCAGAGGTTAGGGCCGCGCTGCCAAAAATATCACAATTTAATTGCCAAAATTCACGATTACGTCCTCGTTGCGGCTTTTCATTGCGCATAAAATTCGCAATTGAAAAATATTTCAAAGGCTTAGGTGCTGCCGCATAAATTTTAGTAACCATTCTAGTTACTGACGGAGTCATTTCTGGACGAATTGATAAGTCGCGACCACCTAAATCGGTAAAAGTAACTAACTCCTTACCGCCAATATCCTCGCCCGACTTAGCTCTATAAATATCCGCACTCTCAACAAGCGGCGTCAAATATTCTTCAAAACCATAGCGTAAGCAAACCCGGCGCCAAGAATCAAAAATATATTTACGAATAATAAATTCTTCTGGTAGCCAATCTCTAGTTCCCTTTGGCTCTTGATTTGATAAAACGTTTTTCATAGGATTAAATCTTAATAATCTAATAATATCTTACTATTTCCCTGATTTTTAAGCAAATTTTTCTTTATTTTACTTTTAAAAATAATTTAAAAAAATTTCAGCTCCTTTTTTGTATAATTTA
>CAIVBF010000092.1 GCA_903904095.1 uncultured bacterium
GGAAAACTTGATCGGCGCAATTTAAGATCTTTAGTAATTTTAAGCGTAGTTATAGTATTTATTTTATTTTTAAGTGCTCGCTGGCTTTAAATATTTATTTTTCATTTTATATTCTATGTCTGACCTAAAAAAATATCGTTTTTGGATTATAGTTGTGGTGGCTGTTTTGTGTGGTTTGTCGGCCGGAGTGCTTGGTGAAATTGTTACCAGAGTATATTTTTTAAAGGATTTTTCCGTTCCTTATCTTAGCAGCGATTTAAACATAAATGATTTAAACTCTAGCCGTTCTAATTTAGTTATTCGTGATGCTAAAAAAGTTGTTGTTAATGAAGATGTTAAAATTGGCGAAACTTTGAGTTCTCTAAAACCGGCTCTAGTTGGCATATTTAAAGAAACGGCGACTTCAACTTCGGCAGTTATTAAAAATAATTATTATCAATTAGACAAACCATTCTTGACCGGACTCGTGATTACGGCTGACGGCTGGGTAATGATTTCAATCCCAGCGGAACTAAAAAAGGATTTTAATTATAAGAATTTGGTTGTGGTAACCAGTGACCGCCGTAGTTATAAAATTGATAAGATTAATATTTTAAATAATGTTCCTGGTGATTTATATCTAGTCCATTTAAATGGCGCCCTTAATCTATCAATCAAAAAAAATATTACTCGTTCTGATTTAAGTTTAGGACAATCTTTATTGGTAGTTAAAAATATTAGCAGTATTTTACCAACATCCTTAGTCTCAATTGATAAAGGCCAAAAAGTACTAAGTAGCGACTCTTTGGAACTGCAGTTAACTCTGGCCGGTAATATTCCGGACACATTTAAACATTCTTTTGTTTTTAATTTGAATGGTGATCTTGTCGCCATTATTGATGAGAGTGGAAATGTTATTTCGGTATTTGCTTATGATTCTTATCTGCAAAATATTTTGAAAAAAAATCCATCATTTCGGCCCTACTTAGGAGTCAATTATCTTGATCTAACTAATATAAAACCGCTTGGTCTTAGCTTAGAGAAAGGAGCTTGGTTAATTGATTCTGAAGATAAGCTGGCTATTCTAAAAGATAGCCCGGCCCAATACGCCGGTCTTAAGGCCGGAGATGTTATTAGTTGGATTAATAATCAAGAAATTAATTCCGCTAATGACCTAGCCGACATAATAGCTACTTATAAATCTGGTGACTCTATCACAGTAACTTATTGGCGCAATGATCAGGAGCAAGAAACTAAAGTTATTTTGGGACAATTAAAATAAGAAGTTTTAAATTTTATCCTATGAGAATTAAATCAATTAATAATTGTAAACAATTAAAAGGAAAAAGAGTTTTACTTAGAGTTGATTTTAATGTACCCCTAAAGAATGGGCGCGTGGTGGACGACTATAGAATTGTTTCCGGCTTAGGAACAATAAAGTATTTACTAGGAAAGGGCGCTAAGGTGATAATTGCGGCTCATTTAGGTGAGCCAAAGAATGGTTATGAGGAGACATTCTCTTTGAAACCGGTAGCCGCCTATTTACAGAAATTACTAAAAACAAAAATTAGATTCATTTCAGAAATTGATTCTAAAAAAATTACAAAGATTCTTGATTCCGCGCCAGACGGTGAAATCATTTTTTTAGAAAATTTGCGCTTTAATAAAGGCGAATTATCTGACGATGATATTTTCGCTAAACAATTAGCTAGTTTTTCCGACCTTTATGTTAATGACGCTTTCTCCGTTTGCCATCGCAAACAAGCTTCCGTTTCTGCTATAAAAAAATATTTGCCATCTTATGCTGGTTTACTTCTGACTGAAGAAGTTAAGGCCTTAGCTAAAGTTTTAAAACCAAAGAAACCCTTGGTTGTTATTATCGGCGGTGCGAAAATAAGCACAAAAGCGCCTCTTATCTCAAAATTATATTCAGAAGCGAGCGAGATATTGATTGGCGGCGCGCTCGCTAATAATTTTTGGAAATTTCAAAATATTAATATCGGTAAATCTTTATATGATAAGGGCAGCGAAATTGATATCAAAAAATTTTTTAAACGCGGTAAATTAGCGCCAAAAATATTTTTACCGATTGATGTCGTTGTAGAAACTAAGGATGGAAGAGCTGTCTGCAAAAAACCAATGGATGTTTTAAGTAGTGATACGATATACGATATTGGTCCTGAAACAATTTCTCTATACGCCTCATTTATTAAAAAAGCAAAAACTTTAGTCTGGAACGGACCGATGGGGAAATTTGAAGAAAATAGTTTTAAACATGGGACTTTAAATATCGCAAGCTTAGTCGCATCTAGATCAAGAGGTCTGGCCTATGGCTTAATTGGCGGAGGGGAAACAGTTAATGCTTTAAAAATAACTAAAATGGAGGAATATGTTGACTGGGTTTCAACGGCCGGCGGAGCGATGTTAACATTTTTAGGAGGAGAAAAAATGCCGGGCCTTGATAAAATTATTTATTAATTTTCTTAAAATATATGGCAACCATAAAAGATATTAGCGCCCGAGAAATTTTAGATTCGCGAGGTTATCCGACTATTGAGGCCAAGATTGTTTTGAGTAATAATATTAGCGCTATCGCTAGCGTTCCCAGCGGATTATTAAAGAGTTCTTATGAATCAAAAGAACTGCGCGATAATGATTTAAAGAGATACGAGGGTTTCGGAGTGCTAAGAGCGATAAAAAAAATTTCTGAAATTATTGGGCCGAAATTAATCGGTCATAATATCTCTAAGCAAGCGGAAATTGATCAGATATTAATTGACTTAGATGGAACGAAAGATAAGAGTAATTTAGGAACTAACACAACTTTAGCCGTTTCTTTAGCTTGCGCCCGTGCTGCCGCCAAAAGCGAAAAGATTGAATTGTTTTCTTATTTACAAAAAACTTTTAAGTTTACTGATTTAAAAATGCCAGTGCCTTTTTTTAATATTTTTAATGGTGGCGAGCATGCTGATACTAATTTAGATTTTCAAGAATTCATTATTATCCCCCAGGCTAAAGACATTTTTAAAAATATTGAAATTGGCGCGGCGGTCTTTCACGAGCTGGGTCATGTATTAGAGGAATCTGGTTATGATACTGATCTCGGTAGTGAAGGCGGCTATGCTCCTGATCTTGATTCCAGTGTTGAAGCCTTGGAACTCATTTTAGCAGCGGCCATTAGAGCTAACTATAAACCAGGGAATGATTTAAAATTAGGCATAAATATTGGCTCATCTATATTATATGATAATGATTCTGGTAAATATTTATTTAGCCTTGGTAATGGCTCGCTTAACTCCTTAGACCTTATTAGTTTATATGAAGATTGGTTTAAAAAATATCCCTTTATTTACTTGGAGGATGCTTTAGCGGAGAATGCTTATAAAGATTGGGGAGAATTAACGGCCGCTTTGGGCGATAAAATGATAATTGCTGGTTCTAATCTATTTGCGACTAAGACCGACCGTTTACGGGATGGATTAAAAACAAAATCAGCTAACGCTATCGTTATTAAGCCTAACCAGGCAGGGACCTTGACGGAAACTGTAGATTGTATAAGATTAGCCAAGACTCATGGGTATAAAATAATAATCTCTCAACGGGGAGCTGAGACTAATGACGATTTTATAGCTGATTTAGCTGTTGCCGTTTCCGCTGATTATTTAAAAGCCGGCTCTCTGTCCCGAGGGGAAAGAATCGCTAAATATAATCGTTTAATGGAAATCGCTGAGCAAATTAAATAAACTATACATTGCTTTAATTAATAATAATTAAGATTATGTCTGAAGATTCTTCTTCTGATGATAGTATAAATATAAACCGCCCAAAACCGGTTGTCTTATTATTAATTGATGGCTGGGGAGTCGCTCCTTTAAATGAAGCTAATGTTTTCTCTTCGGCGCGTATCCCGGTATTTTTAAGTTTTATCAAGGAATACCCGGTCGCTGTTTTAAAATCCTTTGGAAAAAATTTAAATTTAAATTATTTAAATTTAGGACTAGGGCAGAAATTGACCAGCGAGAATATTGAACTCCAGCCCGGGCTTACTAATGCCATCGCTAAAGCTGGCTTAAAGCAATTAAAAATTTCGGAGACAGAAAGATTTGCCGCTATCACCCATTTCTTTAATGGTCTTAACGAAAATAAAGAAAATAGTGAACATTGGGTTATAGTCTCTTCCGAATCAAGCGTTTCTAATCATAAATCGGTTTTGGCTCTTAAAAGAAGTTTTAAGGAGATTACTCGGGCGATTAATGAAGATAAATATAATTTTATTTTAGTTTCCTGGCCCCTTTTGGATTTAGTCTCGGCGACTGGAGATTTTGAAGATGTTAAAAAAGCGGTTGAAACTTTAGATACTTATTTGAAAAAAGTTTCCATTGCCGTCCAAAGCAAAGGAGGAGTCCTGATCGTCAGTGCAACTCATGGCAACGTTGAAAAAATAAAAAATGTTTTGACTGAACTGATTGATAATGAAATTACTGATAACCCAGTTCCTTTCCTTATTGTCGGCGAAGAATTTAAAGGCAAGACGATTGGCTTAACTGACACTATGGATGATGATTTGAGTTTATTAGAAGCAGCCGGGGATTTATCTGATATCGCCCCGACTATATTAAAAATTTTAGGAATAGAAAAACCAGATAACATGAAAGGAAATAGTTTAATTTAATATATAAAACCGACCCGGTGTCGGAGAAGGAGGAAAAAAAATGGCTGGCAAATGTTCTTTCAATGATTCAGAACTAGCTATCTTAGCTACTCTGAATACGAAGTTAAATTTGGGTCTAGACTCAAATGCTCAGAAAACCCCGGATGGTGTTAGGTTAATTGTTAGGGAACTAACAAATCAAAAATGGCATATCCGTGATTTGCATGATAATGGTATTAGTCTTCGCAGCGTCGGAGTAATTTACCTGAAAATTAAGGGTCTATTCGGTTATCCGTATAATCCATTTGGAAACTTGGGAATAAAAAAAGAGAGTTTCACTTACTGAAAAATGGAGATGGAAACCGAAAAAAAGTTGTAAAAAAAAGCGGATGAGAAAAATAAATTTCTTCATCCGCTTCTTTTTATATAAGAGAGATTTTATTTAGAATAAATACCAAGCAATCAAACTTGTAACAATGCCGACAACCGCGCCGACTAGAACTTGCATCGGAGTATGGCCAATACGTTCCAGTTGTTTTGGGTAACTTCTATCTAAGAATTCATCTTCTTTTAAATCCTTAACAAGAATATTAAGAGTCCGGCCATGAGCGCCTAAATAATTTCTTAAACCGATTGCATCGGTAATAACGATGGCGGCAAAGACAAAACTGATTGCAAAAAGAGAGGAACTCAAGCCATCCTTTAAGCCGATAATAGATACGAGCCCGACAACTACGGCCGTATGACCACTAGGCATGTCGGAGTAAGCAAATAAATCATGTAAGGTTATTTTATGGTTTAGAGAACGGATAAAAACTTTGGTTCCTTGAGCCAGAATAAAAGAAACAATCGGACAAATTAAATAAATATACATATTTTAGATATCTAAATTCTCTACTTTCTTAGCGTGGGTGGTAATAAAGTTTTTACGCGGGGCAACGTTATCACCCATTAACATGTCAAAGATTTGATCTGCCTTGGCAGCATCTTCAACGGTAACTTGTTTAACGATTCTTTTCTCCGGATCCATTGTTGTTTCCCATAACTGGGACGGATTCATTTCACCTAAACCTTTGTATCGTTGAATATTAATCTTAGTATTTGTTTTCTTATCACCTTTACCTTTTTTAGAATTTTCTTCCTCAGCTTCGTTTTCTTCCGTCTCTCCTTCAATTTCTAAAGTTTCTCCTTCATCATCCTCTTCGCCGATCTCCGCATCTTTTAGATTCCCGCCAAGTTCAATTATTATTTGATCTTTTTCTTCATCACTATAAGCATATCTAACGCTTGTCCCTTTTCTTAATTGATATAAAGGCGGTTGAGCGATATAAATATGTCCGCCGGTGACTAGGGTCGGGAAATGACGGAAAAATAATGTTAAAAGCAATGTTCTAATATGAGCGCCGTCAACATCAGCATCGGTCATAATAATAATCCTATGGTAGCGAAGTTTATCTAAATCTACTTGATCGTCAATATTAGTACCAAGAGCAATGACTAAATTTTTGATTTCAGTATTAGCAAGCATTTTATCTAAACGAGCGCGTTCAACATTTAAAATTTTTCCTCTTAGAGGAAGAATCGCTTGGAATTTTCGGTTTCTCCCTTGTTTAGCGCTGCCTCCAGCCGAGTCCCCCTCAACAATATACAATTCACACTCTTCAGGGTGGCGACTTGAACAATCAGCCAATTTCCCAGGCAAAGTCATTCCTTCTAAAGCGCCTTTTCTAAGAATAGTTGCTCTAGCCGTTCTAGCCGCCAGACGAGCCTGGGCAGAAAGAACACATTTTCCAACGATCGCTTCGCCCTCTTTTGGGTGTTCTTCTAAAAAAGTATTAAAAGCTTCACCAAAAATTTGTTCAACATAAGTTTTCATTTCGGTGTTACCGAGTTTGCCTTTAGTTTGTCCTTCAAATTGCGGGTCAGGGAGCTTAACGCTAATAATAGCGGTTAAACCTTCTCGGACATCTTCACCGCTTAAATTTTCTTGTTTTTCTTTTAGTAAATTTTTATTTCGGGCGTAGTTATTTAATGTTCTAGTTAGAGCGGTTCTGAAACCAATCATGTGAGTTCCGCCTTCTGGGTTATGAATATTATTAGCAAATGACAAAACAGTTTCATTATATTCATCGTTATATTGCAAGGCCACCTCAATTTTACAGTCCTTTATATCCTTATCAATGTAAAAGATAGTCTCGTTTTTAACGGTCTTATTTCTATGTAATGATTTAATATAAGATTTAATACCACCTTCAAAATGGAATTTATATTTTTTAGGGCGATGGCCATCTCTTTTATCAAAAACGCTGATTGTGATTCCTTTAGTTAGATAAGACTGCTGTCTTAAACGATCAAGAATTTTGCCCCAATTAAATTCTAATTCAGTAAAAATAGTTGCGTCTGGTTTAAAGGTAATCGTTGTTCCGGTTTCTTTTGAGTTTCCAACCGCTTTAACCGGTTTTTGAGGAATACCTTTTTTGTATTCTTGTTCAAAAGATTTGCCGTCGCGTCTTACCTCGGCTTTTAGATATTCACTTAAAGCATTAACCACGGAAACGCCAACACCGTGCAATCCTCCTGATACTTTATATCCACCACCACCGAATTTTCCACCGGCGTGTAATTTAGTTAATACAGTCTCTAGAGCAGAAACTCCGGTTGTCTTCATTTTATCAACCGGGATGCCACGGCCATTATCAGCTTCCGAAACCATCCCGTCAGGAAGAAGGGAGACGGAAACTTGAGTCGCGTAACCAGCCATTGCTTCGTCAATAGAATTATCTACCACTTCCCAAATTAGATGATGCAAACCAGCGCTAGAAGTTGAGCCGATGTACATTCCCGGGCGTTTTCTGACCGGATCAAGCCCTTCAAGGACGGTAATCGCATCAGCCCCGTAATCATTGTTCTTTTTCTTATCTTCAGACATACAGTATAAAACAAAAAATTCCCGAATTTTGGGTGATTTTATGCTATTTTTTAGATTAATTATATGATTATATCTTAGCAAAAAAAAATGATTTTAGCAAATGTAAACGGGGTCCATTATAACCTTAATTATTTGTTAAATGGGCCTAAATTATGAAAAAAAGTGTAATAATGATAGAATTATAAAAATAATAATGTTATTATATATTACAGTAAAGAATTATTAAAATAAACATTTATGTCTAAAGTATTAGTTACTGGCGGAGCGGGTTTTATCGGCTCTACTCTAGTTGATAAATTGATTGGTGAGGGCAACGAGGTTGTTGTTATAGACAACCTATTTTCAGGTAGAGAAGATTATATAAATCCGCAAGCTAAGTTTTATAACATAGATATTTGTTCTGCTGAAGTAGCGGGTATTTTTGCTAAAGAAAATTTTGAATTTGTTTATCATTTGGCAGCCCAGATTGATGTCGGCCGGTCAGTAGCCGACCCGATTAATGATAATCGGATTAATGTTTTAGGCGGGCTCAATATTCTAGAAAATTGCCGTGTTTATAAAGTCGCAAAAATTATTCTAGCTTCTACGGGAGGAGCTATTTATGGCGAAACCGAGGAAATCCCGACCACGGAATATGTGCCGACCTACCCCCTCTCTCCGTATGGAATACATAAACTCACTCTTGAAAAATATTTAAATTATTATTATCAAGTTTATAACCTAAATTACACTATTTTACGTTTTTCAAACGTTTATGGCCCGCGTCAGTATAAAGGAGGGGAAGCGGGAGTTATTGCTATCTTTATTGACAATGCTGTTAAAAATAAAGAAAGTATAATGTATGGCGATGGCTTACAAACTCGTGATTTTGTTTACGTTGATGATGTGGTTAGAGCCTTGTCTTTAGCTCGCAATATTGATTGTCGGGGTGAAATAAATATTAGCCTAGGTAAAGAGATAAATCTCTTAGAGTTAAGAAAAAATATTGAAGAAATTTTAGAGGCGCCGGTTAAAATTAAAAATGAGCCGGGCAAGTTAGGCGAACAACGTCGTAGTTGTTTGAGTAATGTTAGAGCTAAAGATGTTTTAAATTGGGAGCCTGAAATTGGATTAACAGAAGGCGTTAAAAGAACAATTAATTGGGCAAAAAGTATTCTATAAAATTTATGAAAAAATTAATTATTGCTAATTGGAAAATGAAGCTAGGTTTTAATGAAAGTCTAGTTTTAGCTAAAAAAATAAGTAATAAACTCAAGTCTAATAAAAATAATATCGTTATCTGTCCCGATTATTTGTCTTTGGTCTCCATTGCTAATATTTTAAAAAACAGTAAAATCGTTTTAGGGGCGCAGGATAGCGCTATTGTTGATAGCGGCGCTTATACTGGCGAAGTATCTCCTCTGAATTTAAAAAGTATTGGCGTAAAATATGTTATTTTAGGCCATAGCGAGAGAAGAGAACATCTTCATGAAAATTCCGCCATTATTAATGACAAAATTAAAGCGGCTTTAAAAAATAAGTTAATCCCGGTTTTGTGCGTTGGTGAAAAATTGATTGAGAGGGAGGCGGGAGAAGCGAAATTAGTAATTAGCGATCAATTGCGCCGTGGTCTTAATAAGGTTGATTTAAAAAATAATAATCTTGTTATCGCTTATGAGCCGATTTGGGCTATTGGTAGCGGTAAAGCAATTGCTCCGCTTGAGGCCGAAGAGATGCACCAGTTTATTAAATCACAGGCGAATAAGATTTTAAAAAAGATTGTTCCGGTTCTTTATGGCGGAAGCGTTGATTCTAAAAATATATCTTCGTTTATGTCGCAAAAAAATATTGATGGTTTTTTAGTCGGAGGAGCGAGCCTTAAATCTGATGAATTTATAAAAATATGCTTACAATAATTTCTTTAATTTTAACCGGGTTCTGTTTAATAATCATTCTGGCGATTTTATTTAAAAAATTTCCGGTTTTAGCTATTCTAGACGTTAATAATTTGCCGGGCGACAAAGAAATGAAATTTAAAGATAAAATTATAAAACAAAGAGTAGAGAGGGACTTGTCAAAATGGGGCGGAGCAGTTGCTAAAGTTTTTTTATTTGTTCATAACCGTTTTGCTAATTTTTTAAATTCAACTAAAAATCAACTTAAAAAAGTAAAATTAAATTACAAGACAAATACCCATGTTTCTTGGCCGGAAAAAATAAAAAGAACTAAGGAATTATTTCTGGAAATTGAAAATTATTTAAAAAAGGAGAATTTTAGCGAGGCCGAAGAAAGATTGGTTGAAATTATAAGTTTAGACGATAAGAATCTAAAAGCTTTTTTAAAACTCGCCGACTTATATGATCTGCAAAAAAAATGGGCTGAGGCTAAACAGACTTATGAATATGCTCTTAAACTTGCTCGTAAACATAAAGATGATGAGTTAGTAATGGGGGATTTCAATTTATCAGAAATCTATTGGTCGCTTTCTTGGGTTTTTAAGGAGCTCGGTGAGCTTGAAGATGCTAAACAAAATATTCAGGAAGCCCTTGATTTAGAGCCTAATAATCCCCGTTACCTTGATTTAATTTTAGATTTAAGTATAATAAAAAAAGATAAAGAATCGGCACTGTATTATTTAGAAAAATTAGCTGAGGTTAACCCTGAAAATAATAAGTTGAACGAACTTTCGGAGAGAATAGAGGCAATTGAGACTGGAGATCCAGAGTTGCCGTTGTAGCTCAGCTGGTAGAGCATCTCCATGGTAAGGAGAAGGTCACCGGTTCAATCCCGGTCAACGGCTCAGATGAAATAAACCGATTTATAATCGGTTTATTTTGCGCTAAGACTGTTTAAATGATTATTATTGAGTTATAATTAGTGTTGATTATATTTCAGAAATTAAATTAAATTTATGAGTGATGAAGTAATCTTAAGATTTAATGAAGTTAGCTTTGAATATTTAGCTAAAAAACCCGTTCTTGATGAGGCGTCTTTTAGTTTGCGCCGC
Organism: uncultured bacterium; assembly: GCA_903904095.1. Taxonomy (GTDB): domain Bacteria; phylum Patescibacteriota; class Patescibacteriia; order Patescibacteriales; family UBA12465; genus UBA12465. The sequence continues at coordinate 10,546 of CAIVBF010000092.1, forward strand.
GGTTCAAAAGTTACCTTGATGGGTCAGAATGGCGCTGGAAAAAGCACCATCTTCGCTCTAATTAAGGGGGAATTAAAACCAACTGCTGGGCAGATTTCTTTAACTAATAATGCGACGATTGGGGCCGCTGATCAGACTATCGCCCGTGAGCACTTAACCTTAAGTTTAGAAGATTATTTCGCTTTAGCTTTTAAAGAAAAACCGGCTAATTTAAGAAGTTTAATCAGTAAAGCGCTTGAGGCGGTTAATCTAGAGGCGCCGTTTGAAAAAATAATTGGTGAATTTTCTGGTGGACAACAGGCCCGTATATTATTAGCCTATGCGCTTGTTCAGAGTCCGGATATTTTAATTCTTGATGAACCTACTAATAATTTAGATCAAGCCGGGATTGATCATCTTTTAACTTTTTTGATCATGTATGAAAAAACAGTCATTGTTATTTCCCATGATGCCGATTTCTTAAACTGTTTTACCGAAGGAGTTATCTATTTAGACGTCTTTACTCATAAGACAGAAATTTATGTCGGTGATTATTATTCGGTAGTAGAAGAAATTTCTAAACGAGTTGAGAGAGAAATAAAAAAGAATTCTCAGTTAGAGAAAAAAATTCAAGATCGCAAAGAGAAAGTAAACTTCTTTGCCCATAAGGGCGGAAAGATGCGTAAGCTCGCTAAGAAACTAAAAACTGAAACAGAAGATCTGGAAGATAATATGGTTGATGTTAGACGCGAGGATAAAACAATTCGTGATTTTGATATTCCCGTTCAAGAAGATTTGAGCGGGGAGATTGTAAATTTAAAAAAAGTGAGAGTTATAAAAAATCACGAACCGATTTTAAAAAATATTGATAAGATTTTAACTCGCCGTACTCGTTTATTAGTTACTGGACCAAACGGAATCGGTAAGAGTACTTTATTACGAGCGCTAGTTGCCGGGACGCAGGAAGGAGCTTCTATTAATGAAAAAGTTAGAGTCGGTTATTATAGCCAAGATTTTTCTAATCTTGCTTATGATAAAACCGCCTTTAAAGTTTTAGAAGAAAGTTTGGCTGATGGTCTCGGCGAACAAGAACTTAGATCGGTTGCTTCCGGATTTTTATTAACAGGTGAAGTTTTAGCCTTACCGGTCGCCGCTTTATCGGAAGGGCAGAAGGGTTTATTGGCCTTTGCCCGTTTAACTTTAATGCAACCCGGTTTATTGATCCTTGATGAGCCGACTAACCATATTAATTTCCGCCATATTCCGGTTATCGCTGAAGCAATTAATAATTATGAGGGGGCAATTATTATGGTAAGCCATATGCCTGAATTTGTTAGCCAGATTAAGATGAGCGAGACCTTGGATTTAGGGAAAATATAGAATTAGAGAAAATATTGAATTTTTAAGAAGAGCCTTGCCTTTAGAGGGTAAGGCTCTTTTTTAATAAATTGTTTAATATTAGCTTAATTACCTGGTTAATATTGTCGTATGAAGTCGCATAAATCTGTGAGTTTATTGCTTCTATTGACAAAGTAATGAAAATATAGTATAATTATTCTAACAATGAGTCATGGATGCCTAGGCAAAAGTGCTCTTTAAAAATTGAAAAATAAAATTATGAACCGTGACTAAGGCTATAATCTTAGTTGCATAAAAAAATAGGAGATATATATCATGGCAAAAAACAATGGAAGTACAGGGAGTGCGGGAAACGGGAAAGGGAAAGAAAATACTTTCCAAAATGCATTCAAACTTTTGATGCCTATCGCAGTGCCTTATGCTGTTAAGCAAATTCTCGCCTTGGTCCCCCCGGGATCAAAGGTGGATGATTTTTTCTTAAAGTATAGAGAGAACTGGGGTAAGGTATCCGCCGCAGTAACTATGTTGGTTCTACAGGTGACTAAAATGCCTGATTTAGCCGACGATCTTGTTACTGAGTTGAGCGCTGAAGTCGCTCGGGTTATAAGGGAAAAATATTCAGATGGCGAAAACCTGACGGGCATTAATCCTGTAAAAACTGGGCAAGAATTTCCACTCTCTGCTGCAATGACGTCGCTTACAAAAGATGAACTGGTTGTTTTCACCGGTTTGTTGCAAGCGTTGTCAGAAAAACAGAGAAAGAAAGTTTTGGCGATGGATTTCGGTGGAAAGGGATCAACTGAAGAATTTATTAAAACTTTAGTTACTCTTGATGAGCCTCAATTCAAAGCTTGGGCGGAGGTTATGTCTCCGGCCGACAAACCACACGTTGACTCTGAGTTTGAGAAAAACGTTAAAGAGAGTTTTACTCAATTCAAGGGTGACGCTACTACATTCTTCGGCAAGGAAACTTGGCTGGAGAGAAAACTACGTGAAGCAAAATCTTAATTACAAAGCAAGGAGGAAAAAAGAAATGAACTTATTAATTATTGTTTTGGTGGCACTGGTTGCCTTGTTTATTTTCTGGACGTCTTTCCGTAATTGGATTGGCAGACAGTTAAACGCTATTTGGGGGTTGTTAACAATCTACGCCCCAACTGTTGCTAACGCTTTAGTAGGTGCCTTTAACTGGGTAAGAAGAGTTGTTGGTATTTATGCCTTCGTCTTACTCATTACCGCCCTCGTCGCATTAGTGCTAATGGTAATTGCTTTATTTATTAATTGGCCAACATTTTCGGCCTTTCTATTTGTATTAGCAATTTGCCTGGTTATTCTGGCCTGGTTACCGGCCGGAATTATCTTGAGAGTATTCAGGCTAACTGACGCCGTTGTACCATCTGTATTACGGGTCTTGATTGCTTGGATTGCTTTCGTTGGATGGTTGTGCTTGATGTGCCCGGACGTAATTACCATGAAGTCCCTACTCGGCGCAGCGCTTGTTGGATTTATCTTTTTTGGATCTGCTTTTAAAACAAAGGCGATTGATAAATTGATAATTCCATTAGTGGTGGTAATGTGTCTGTGGACTGCCTGGAGTTACTTTTGGCCAGAAAGTTTTCGCTCAACGACTCGTTATACCGAGTCCTGGGCCAAACGTATTCAAACCAAAAAGGACAGAGGCAGCATAAATAACGAGACCGATGCTTCTACTACCTATGGCGCTATCTTGCAGGATGTCCATGTAACGTACGACTTGATAAACGATAGCGTACTTGATGAACATGCTGATACCTTGCTCGTAGGGACAATCGTCAAGATTTCAAACCACAAGAAAGAGGTTAAAGTGATTGATGGACAGGGCTTTGTCCAAATAACAAAAGCCAAAAAAAATGGATCTTATGTAGCGGGTAAAAAAGTTTGGATTGAAGCAGAGTATGTCCAACTTGCCGGCCCTCGGGAACTTATTCCCGAAAATAATGATCTATTAAAACGTCAACAGGCGGCAAAGAAAAGTACCTCGGAGAAAGACTCAATCTTTACCCAAGGCACCTATTACATTGATGTAAATGGAGCAACTCCGTTTAATATCATTGTACGTCCGACAAAAACTGGTTGCGACAGATATAGCATGTCTTCAAATGACTATAATTACAAAGTTAGTTATTTTGGTGGCAGAACTATTCAGGACGGACCAGGAGTAGTATATCCGTATTTTCCTACCCCCAAGTTTAAACTCATCTCGTCAACAAATGATCGAGTAAAACTAGTGGTTAGTTAATTCGGAGTAGGGGGTGATTGTATTATGTTCAAAACATATATACAATCACCCTCTTTTTTATTTACAAAATTGATGTTATAATAAAAATATAAATAAGAAGAATATTTTTATGAAAAAAATAATTTTGGGTGTTTTATTCCTAGTTTTAATCAGTGGCGTCGTTCTATCTTTGCCAGTTCTTGCCGGAACAGAGGGTTGTCCTGCCGGAAGTTCTGACTGTTTAATTAACCCCTTAGGAACTATAAGTACCCCCCAAGCCCTAATTGGTAAAATCATTAACGCTGTTTTAGGGATAGTCGGGTCTCTCGCTTTATTAATGTTTGTTTATGGCGGACTAACCTGGATGACCTCTGCTGGCAGTCAGGAAAAGGTTAAAAAGGGACGTGATATTATTGTTTGGTCGGCAATCGGGCTAGCGATTATATTTGCTTCCTACGGATTAGTCAGGATTCTTATATCTAAGATTTCTTAAAATAAAGCTTTTAAAATAAGCGTTTCTTAAAATACTAATTTTAAGCGTTTTAGGCGCCGAAATTAGTTTTTTGTTTATTTGACTTTTTACAGAGATTTATTTATCATTAACAAAGTAATTATTAATTTTAATTTTTAATTATAAAAAATGGGTCGATACCAAAGCGGTCAACTGGGGCAGACTGTAAA
>CAIVBF010000093.1 GCA_903904095.1 uncultured bacterium
AGGAGGCAAATAAGATTTACAACGGAAAAAAATCTGAGCGAACAAAATATAATTTATAAGCAATAATTTCTTTAAATTGAATTATATTAGTATTATATCATAAAAAAAACTGACTATAAAGCCAGTTTTCTATATTTATTTGAAAAATATCAATTTAAAGTCCATCGTATTCACGCATGGTCATCTGCGCTTCAATCTGTTTAACTGTCTCAATAACAACGGAAACAACGATTAAAAGACTAGTACCGCCGACCGACAAGGACTGCATCCCAGTAAAGTAGCGCATAATTAAAGGCAAAATAGCGATAAGTCCTAAAAATAGAGCGCCGACTAGAATAATCTTATTCGTTGTGTTTGATAAGTAATCACTAGTGTTTTTACCTGGTCTGATGCCCGGAATAAAGCCACCTTGCTTCTGTAAATTCTCGGCAATTTGGGCTGGATGGAAAATAACTTCCGTATAGAAATAAGTAAAGGCAAAGACAAGAATAAAATAGATAAGACCGTAATACAACTGATTATTAAAGAAAGCGATAGTCCCATTAGCTAGATTAACAATCCAAGCTGATTTAGCGTGAACTAAAAACTGAGCAATCATGGAAGGAAATAAAACAACCGAAATCGCAAAAATAATCGGGATAACACCGGCCATATTAACGCGTAACGGCAAGTGAGTACTTGTTCCGCCAAAGGCGCGATTCCCTCTAACCTGACGGGCGTATTGAACCGGAATATTTCGTTGCCCCTCATTAATAATAACAACCCCGACAACCGTCGCAATACCAATAACCACGAAACCAATTAACATAAATAACTGAGTCTGATCAAAAGTAAGAGAAATCTGCTGTAATTTAGCCGGAATAGCACTAACAATACCGGCAAAGATAAGTAAGGAAATGCCGTTACCAATCTTCTTTTCCGAAATAAGTTCGCCAATCCACATTAAGAATATTGTTCCAGCCGTGATTGTAATAATCATTACACCAAAATCAAAAGCGCTGATATCGCCAAGAATGCCGGCTGAACCACGGCGCAATAAAGTAATCATGCCATAAGCCTGCATAGCGGCTAGCGGAACGGTTAACCAACGCGTCCACATATTTATCTTTTGACGGCCAGACTCTTCTTTTTGCATCTCTTCAATGCTCGGAACAATCATCCCTAATAATTGAAAAATAATTGATGAAGTAATATAAGGAGCAACACCCATTAGAACAATAGAAAAATTTTCCATACCGCCGCCTGAGAATAGATTCATTAAACCTAAAATCTGATTAGAGGCGAATAGATTTTTTAGAGCAACCGCATTAACGCCAGGAATCGGGATATGCGCCGCTAAACGAAAGATAATCAGGAGGCCAAGAACAAAAAGAATATTATTTCTTAAATCCTTTGCCTTCCAAATTTGCTCTAGTTTATCAAACATAAATGTAGATATTAAAGTTGACTTTTAAGCCCCTCGCTCATTTTAATATGTTCAAATTTAACTTTTACGATTAACTTTTCTTTACCTAAAATTTTAACCGGCTCGGTAGCGCTAGAAATTAATTTCTTTTCAAATAGAGATACTGGATTCACTATATCGTTGTCCTTAAAATTAGTATTAATCGCCTTAACGCTCACGACTTGATTTTTAGCCTGTAAAGATCTAAAACCACGAACCTTAGGAATCTTTAATAATTGTTTCTTCATTCCTAATCTCTTTAGACCGGAAACGCCAGAACGAGATTTTTGCCCTTTTAGACCACGAGTACTATAAGTTCCATGTCCGGAAGCGTTACCGCGTCCAACTCGTTTCTTTTTTTGGCTAGAACCTTTCGCTTTTTTTATTGTATTAAGTGACAACATATAATTAATTACAAATTAATAATTACGTATTTATTTACTTTCTTTAACGGAATCTTTTTTATCTG
>CAIVBF010000094.1 GCA_903904095.1 uncultured bacterium
GCGGCAATTTTTATTTAATTTCTAATTTTATTTTTCTATAATTTTATTTTTTCCGTCATGAATTTTTCTAAATCGGAAATTTTTATTCTGCTTTGTTCCATCGTATTCCGATCGCGGACGGTAACTTCTGAATTTTCTAAAGTATCAAAGTCAATCGTAACGCAATATGGCGTCCCGATTTCATCTTGCCGGCGATAACGCTTGCCGATATTTCCGTTATCATCAAATTCACAGCGCCAATTTATTTTTAATTGATTATATACTTCACGCGCCTTAGCGACTAGCTCTGGTTTATTTTTTAATAGAGGAAAAACAGCAATCTTAATCGGCGCTAAATTAAAAGGCAATTTTAATACCGTTCTAATATCCTGCGGGTCTTTAGATTTTCCCTTTTCATCAAATATTTCTTCTTCGCAATAAGCTTCAGTTAAAACAGCTAGAAAAGTGCGACCGACGCCAACCGATGTTTCAACGACATGCGGCGTATATTTCTCATTAGTTTGCGGATCCAAATAATTTAAGTCTTTCCCGGAAAATTTACTATGTTGCGTTAAATCATAATCGCCGCGGGCGTGCACTCCTTCTAATTCTTTAAAGCCAAAAGGAAAATTATATTCAATATCATAAGCTTCCTTGGCGTAAAAAACTAAGTTCTCGTGCTTATGCCATTTTAAATTTTTTTCACTAATACCTAAATCTAAATAGAAATTCCAGCGAGCGGCCCGCCACTCTTCATAATATTTCATGTCTTCGCCCGGTTTAACGAAATATTGCATCTCCATCTGCTCAAATTCACGAGTTCTAAAGATGAATTGTCTGGCGGTAATTTCATTTCTAAAAGCCTTGCCGATTTGGGCAATCCCGAACGGGATCTTCACACGAGCCGAATCTAAAACATTTTTGTAGTTTACATAAATACCCTGGCAAGTTTCACCGCGCAGATAAGTCGGTTCTTTAGTCCAGTCTCCTGTAAAATTTCCTAAATTAGATTGAACTAATAGATTAAACTTCTTCGCTTCGGTAAAATTATTTTCGCCGCAATTAGGACATTTAACTTTAGCCTTATTTTCATCAAAAATTTTATTGATCTCCTCTTCGGTCATTTTTTCATCGGCAAAAATTCCGATATCTTCAAGCAAAGTATCAACTCTCAAGCGAGTATGACATTTTTTACATTCCGTTAGCGGATCGGAAAATCCTTTAACATGCCCAGAAGCCTCCCAAATTTTAGGGCTCATAAAAATACCTGAATCAAGACCGACAACATCATCGCGAAGCTGAGTCATAGAACGCCACCAATGCTTTTTAATATTGTTAGCTAATTCAACGCCATAGGGACCAAAATCATAGACAGCCGGAAAGCCATCATAAATTTCCGAGGATTGGAAAACAAAACCCCTTCTTTTGCAAAGAGAAACTATTTTTTCTAAAGAATTATCGGCGACTGATTTTTTCATAAATTTATTAATTACATCTCTTCTAAGTTTTCTAAGCCCAAAATCTTAAAACCATTATTTATTACCTGGGCGACTACTTTAATTAATTTTAAGCGGACTAAGCGCTTCGCTTTTTCCGATTTTAGAATATTTACTTCCTGATAATAATCGTTAAATAACTGAACAAGCTCAAATAAATATTTGGTTACTTCGCTGGGTTTATATTTTAGACCCGCTAACTTAATAATTTCCGGGTATTTAGCAATTTTAATCAGAAGTTCCTTCTCTTTAGCTTCAGTGAGCTCGCCTAAATCAAACCGCGGGGAAAATAACCTGAAACTATCTTTACGAAGAATGCTCTTCAAGCGAGCATAACCATATTCTAGATAACAAGCGGTATAGCCGTCAAATTTTAGGGCCTCATCAATATTAAAAGTAATTATCTTATCAGCACCAACTTTTAACATTTCAAACTTAATAGTTGAGATAGCTAAACTCAAAGCAGTTTTATTAATTCGCGCTTGAGTCCAGTCCTCGTGATGCTTTCTAGTTTCTTCTTTTAATTTAGAAAATATTTTTTCTTTTAATTCCTGATAGGTAATAACGTTGCCGGTCCGTGAAGACATCATCCCCGAGGGCAATGTCACAAAATCATAACCAAGATGAGACACGGCCGGTTTATAGCCGGCTAATTCTAAAATTTTAAACAATTGTTTAAAATATAAACCTTGGCGGACATCAGTAATATAGATTGATTCGTCTAAATTATATTTTTTGAACTTAAGATTAGCTAGGGCTAAATCGGCAACCGGATAAAGAGCCGTCCCATCGGTACGAATAACCGGCAGAACACCTAAATCATATTTTTCTAAGTCGGCAATAATCGCCCCCTCGCTTAAGCGTAATATTCCTTTTGCTTTCAGATCCTCAACTAATGCTAAACCGGCCTCAATAACTTCGTTTTCATAAAATATATCGGCAAACTTAACGCCTAATTCCTTATAAATAGAATCAAAATAAGCAATACTCCATTGTCTTGTTTCGGCCCAAAGTTTATAATCATCTCCTTTTCGGCTTTCAATATTTTTCATGATATCAATAACCTCGTCTTTGAGTTCCGGATTTTTAGTTAATTCTTGGCTGGCCGCCGCATAACATTTACCTAATAAATAACCGCGCGGTTCAGAACTTTTCTGATAGCTTTTGTCTCTTTGCCAATTCCAAATAGTTTTGGCGACATGAATCCCAAAATCATTAATATAAGAGACAGGAATTGACTTATAGCCATTAGCTTCTAATAAATGATTAACACTATCGCCATAAGAAATATTTCTTAAGTGGCCGACATGATATTCTTTATGAGTATTCCCGTTTGAATATTCAATCATTATTTTCTTGCCGGCGCCGCCATGATTAAAACCATAAATATTTTTATCACGATCCACTTCTTTAATTATCTGTTCGGCTAGGTATTTTTGAGAAATAAAAAAATTAAGATAAGGCCCAACCGCTTTGATTTCGGCAAAATATTTTTTAAGTTCTGCCGATTTATTTAAATCAAGAGCCAATTCTTTAGCAAAATCTAGCGGATTCTTTTTACTCTCTTTAGCGGCTTCAAAACAAGCCAAACTTAAGTCGCCTAGTTCTAAACTAGGCGGATAAGAAAAAAGAGCTTTATCTAAATTTAATTCTTTTTTAATTTTTTGTCTTAATTCATCTAAAAAACTCATAGATCTTTATTTAATTATTTTGAGAAACTGTAATTTGCCGCGCTGGAGGATAATTTCTCCCGTGATCTTAATATCTTGTTTTACGTCTTTAATAACTTCTTCGGACTGGCCGTCAACACTCTTAATTTTAATAGCACCCTGTTCAATCAAGCGCCGCCCCTCCGTCTTGCTAGCGGCTAATTTCGTATCAACCAAGAGATCTACTATATTATATATAGCTTTAGACGCCTGCCAAGATTCAATATCAAGAGGTATCTCTTTTTTCTGGACGCAATTTATAAAATTATCTTGAGCGGCCCTAGCGCTTGCTTCGCCATGGTTGATTTTAGTAACCTCGTAGGCCAGGCGCATTTTCAAATCGCGCGGATTAACCGACTTGTCGCCCAACGATTCGTTAATAATTTTAAGTTCTTCCGTTTTAATATTAGTACATAATTCAAAAGCTGACTTAAGAAGGCCGTCAGACCAGGACATAATTTGGCCATACATGTCATTAGGCTTTTCATTTAAAAATACAATATTACCCTCAGATTTACCCATTTTTTTGCCTGTATCATCAACCAAAAGTTTAGATGTTAGAACAAATTTTTCCTTATTCTTTAAAGATTTTAGCAAACTTCGGCCACACATCATATTAAACATTTGATCATTGCCGCCAACCTCTAAATCAACGTCCATGACCACACTATCATAAGCCTGAGTCAAGGGATAAAAGAATTCGTGCAAAAAAATCGGCTTTTCTTCCTTTAACCTTTCCTGGAACATATCGCGCTGAATCATTTGTTGAACGGTAAAGTTAGAAGCTAATTCAATCAAGTCTTGAAAATTCAATTTATCGTTCCAAGTGCTATTATACATAACTTTAGCCGGATTCTCGCCGTCAAATTTTAAGTATGCCGAGGCTTGCTTCTGAAAATCAGTTGAGTTTTTCAACACTTCTTCGCGCGTCATTTTCTTTCTGGCTGCCTTTTTATCAGTTGGGTCCCCAATCATGCCCGTGAAGTCGCCAATTAGAAAAATTACCTCATGGCCCAGAGCCTGGAATTGAGCCAGTTTATTAATCTGGATGGCGTTACCGATATGCAGCGAATTAGCACTAGGATCAAAACCACAATATAGACGAATTTTATCGCCGCTTAAAAGCTTTTTTTCTAGGTCTTGATAACTCGGATATATCTTTTCAACCCCTCTGGTTAATAGATCAGAAATCATTTTTTTATCATTTACAACTTTAGCCATAAATTTAGGATTTATTATTTGATACTAATTATAAAATTATGCTATAATATTATCAGACTTTTATAAGTTTTTCAATTTAATTTAAATTTTATGCTATCTTATCGCAATTTAATAAAACAAGCTTGGAACATGACCTGGAAACATAAATTTTTATGGTTTTTCGGGTTATTCTCTTCTCTGCTGGCTGCCGGCGGATCAATTGAATATAAAATCCTTGATCAGAATGTTAGCCAGGGGTTAATTAACGGTTCATTGCTCGGAGCAGGTTCTTTCGCTCAGGCAATTTACTTGATTAAGAATTTTTGTTTAGGTTTTATTAATCTATTTTCTTACGATTTTGTAACAATTTTAAGCACCATAACCGTTATCCTACTTTGTCTAGTCTTAACTATAACTTTAATCTGGCTAGCGGTAAGCTCACAGGCCGCTTTAGTTATCAGCGTTAAAAAAATCCTAGCCAACAACAAAAAGAAGGATAATATCTTAACTGTTCGTAATAGCCTAAGCGCCGGCCACAAAAAATTCTGGCCAGTTTTAGGTCTTAATATCATAATCAAAATAGCGGCCAATGCAATCATTTTTATCATTAGCTTGCCACTAATCTTCTTGGTTTTAAAAGATTCAAGCTTATTTGTCTTTGTTTATGTAATATTATTTGTAATTTTTTTACCGATCGCAATTTCTTTGTCTTTAATGTTAAAATACGCCATTGCTTATTCCGTCCTGGAAAATGATAATTTTATAAACTCAATTGAAAAGGGCTGGAAATTATTTATTAAAAATTGGCTGATAAGCGTAGAAATGGCAATTATCCTATTTATCATTAATTTCTTCGCCAGCCTGGTAATCCTACTGGCTATAACTATTTTATTCTTCCCATTATTCCTTGTTGGAATCAGTTTCGGTTTTTATTGGTTAGTCGTCCTAATGGTCTTCCTCGCTTTAGTGTTTGTAGTTTTATCTGGCTCAGCTCTAGGAACTTTTCAAATTAGCACTTGGACGAATTTATTTATTAATTTAAAAGAAGGAAATTTTGTCGCTAAATTAGAAAGAGTATTCTCTAGAAAATAATTATGAGTGATTTAGGTTCTATAGAAAATTTGCTAAATCCGACCGATGACGAAGAAAGCGTTACCGGTCGTTTTGCAAAAAAACAAGGTGAAATAAAACTGAAGGAAGAGGAAAAACAGACCGAAAAAAAGGCCACCCAGGTTAAGATGGATTATATTAACCTTTTCGGCTTTCCGATAAGTCCTGAGGCTTTAGTTTTAATCTCCGAAGAAGAGGCCCGTGAAATAAAAACGGTTTGTTTTTTTTATGATGGAAAAAATATTCGTATCGGATGCACCGAGTACAACGCTCAAGTTGAAGAGGAAATCAGCCGCCTGAAAGAAATATACTTCGCTAATGTTAAACCATATCTTATTTCCGACAGTAGCTTAAATTATGCTTTTGATTTATATAAAACAGTTCCAAAAACCAAAAAATACGAAAGCGGAGTTGAGATAAGCGAAGCTAACCTAGAGAAATTTAAAGAGGACATCAAGAGCTATCAGAGTTTAAACGATAAGATTAATGATGTTAATATTACTGATGTTGTAACTTTAATGTTGGCAACGGCTATTAAGGTTGGCGCCAGTGATATTCATATTGAAGCCGAAGAAAACGGCGTTGTTATACGACTGAGAATTGACGGTGTCCTGCAAGATGCCGCTACGATAAGCCGAGAAAAATGGCACAGAATAACAACCCGCTTAAAGATTTTGGCAAAGGTAAAAATTAATATTGAAAATAAACCACAGGACGGACGCTACACAATTCACTTAAAAGACAAAAATATTGATGTCCGCTGTTCTTTTTTACCGACCGCTTTTGGTGAGAGCGTAGTAATGCGTTTATTAAATTCTAGCGTCGCCACTCTAGAATTTGAAGGACTTGGTATTCGTCCGGAAATAATGGCTCAACTAAAAAGAGAAATAAGCAAACCGAACGGTCTAATCTTAACAACTGGACCGACCGGATCAGGAAAAACAACAACCCTGTATTCAATTATCAATAAATTAAATAAACCAGGTACAAAAATAATTACGCTTGAAGATCCAATTGAATATCAGATGCCCGGAATTAACCAAAGTCAGGTTGACGGAAAACATGGTTATAGTTTTTCGGATGGTTTAAGATCTATTCTTCGCCAAGACCCGAATATTGTTATGGTCGGAGAAATTCGTGATTTAGAAACAGCCGAAATTGCTGTGCAGGCATCTCTAACCGGCCATTTAGTTTTATCAACTCTGCATACTAACGATGCCGCGGGTGTTATCCCTCGTTTAATTGACATTGGCGTTAAACCTTATTTTTTATCTCCTTCAATCAACGCGGTTATCGGCCAGCGCTTAGTTAGAAAATTGTGTCCTTACTGTCAGGAAGTTCATGAACCGAATATTGAAGAGAGAGAACAGTTAAACAAAATATTATCCGTAATTTCACCAAAAGCAAATTTAAATATTCCCGCCGCCTTACCGGTACTATACAAAGCCGGGGCTGGTTGCGAAAAGTGCAGTTTTATCGGCTACAAGGGACGTATTGGTATTTACGAAATTTTTACAATGGATGATAAAATAAAACAATTAACCGCTGAGAACGCGCCGTCTTTTAAGATTCTCCAACAAGCGATTGAAGACGGGATGATTACCATGTTGCAAGACGGAGTTCTAAAAGTTTTAGACGGTATGACTTCGTTAGAAGAAATTTATCGTGTAATTGGAAACTTTGATTATATAAATGAACTATACGATATTGTAATTTCACAAACTATTGGACGCGGCGTGAAAATAAAAGCGGAAGAAATTCAAAAAGCGGAGGACTTGAGTAAAGACTTAGGTACTATCAGCGAACTTATTAAAGAAGTTCCAACCTCCGAACTTATCAGTTTAATTATGGCCTTAGCGGTTGTCAGTGATGCCGGGGATTTACATATTGAACCAACCGAAAATGATGTTAAAGTTCGTTTCCGTATTGACGGCGTCCTGCACGATATTTTAAACTTACCAAAAACTAGCTATTTACCGCTCTTGTCCGAAATCAAGATTTTAGCCGGCGAAGCAACTAATATCAAAAGGGCAACTTTTGACGGGCGTTTCAGTGTCTATTTACCGACCAGCAAGTTAGACTGTCGTCTTTCTATAATTGCCGGCGGATACGGTGAAACAATTGTTATTCGTGTCCTCTCAACTAATGCGGTAAATTTAGACATGAGTAAATTAGGCATTACCTCAATCGCCTATGATTCCTTACAGTTGGCCATGAAAAAAACTAGAGGCATTATTATTACAACCGGACCGACTGGGTCAGGAAAAACAACAACCTTGTACAGTATTTTAAATAAACTAAATAAACCGGATGTTAAAATAATTACGATTGAAGACCCGATTGAATATCAACTCCCCGGAGTAATGCAAACTCAGATTGATGAGGCCGGCGGCTACACTTTTGCCTCAGCGATGCGTTCTCTTTTACGTCAAAATCCGAATATTATGATGATCGGAGAAATTCGTGATAACGAAACGGCTAAAATCGCGATTGAGGCTTCAATGACCGGACACTTAGTTTTATCAACTATCCATGCTAATAGTGCGGCCGGAGCTATTTCTCGTTTTGCCGGACTTGGTCTTAATCGCCAGGCTCTTGCTAATTCAATTGAATTTACAATCGGCCAACGTTTAGTTCGTCGCCTATGCCCGTTCTGTAAAGAAGAAGCGGTAATAAGCCCCGAAGATTTAAAACAAGCGAAAGATATTTTGGCCGAAATTAAAAATCCGGAAATTAAAATACCAACTGAACTAAAATTCTATCATGGCGTTGGTTGTATAAAATGCGGTAACTTAGGTTATAAGGGCCGCCTTGGTTTATACGAAACAATCCCCATGACGCCGGAAATTCAGAAATTAATCCAAACTGAAAATGTAACCGATAACGAAATAGAAAATGAAGCGATTAAGAATGGAATGTTAAATATGACTCAAGACGGCATATTAAAAGCTCTAAATGGCGACACAAGCCTAGAAGAGGTTTTCCGTGTAATCTAGCCAAACATTATAAACCAAATAATAAAAATAATTTTACTATTATGATAGAACCGAAATTTTTAGAACAACTTAAAAAAGATTATAAAGCTAATGAGAGTGAACGCCGCCAGATTATCAGCGCTTCTAATAATATACTTTTTGAAGCTAAAAAAATTATTTTTGCCTTGCAACGAGAAGATTTTAAAATCGCTGAAGAAAAAATTAAAGATATTGAAAGTAGTTTGAAAAATTTAGAAAAGCATTTCGGCCAAGGAAGATTAAATCGCGAAGGAGCTTACAAGGCCGGAGTAGAAGAATATTTAGAAGGAAAAACTTTATATTTAGTAATAAAAAATAAAAAAATAGAAGCGGTCAGTGGCTTAAGTCTTGATTATGAGGGTTATCTAGGTGGCATTTGTGATATGATTGGTGAGCTTGTCCGCTATGCGACAAACCAAGCAGCCAAGGGAAAATTCGGGGCAGTCACAAAAATAAAAAAAATCGCTGAAGATACGATGTCACAGCTTATTGATTTTGATATGACCGGGTACTTAAGAACAAAGTATGATCAAGCGCGCGGTCATTTAAGAAAACTAGAACAAATGGCTTACGAAATAAAATTACGAAATAAATAAGATAGACACAATTATGATGATTGCAATTATTTCCGATATTCATGACAATTTAGCAAACCTGGAAAAATGCTTAAACTGGTGCAAAAATAATAAAATAACCAAAATAATTTGCCCGGGTGACATAACCAACAGCGAAACATTAAATTATCTCTCTAATAATTTTTCCGGGGAGATATTTTTAGTATCCGGCAACGCCGAGTTATACGAAGAAAGCGAATTAAAAGAATATAAAAATATAAATTACGGCGGCGATACATTCGTCTTCAAGATAGCTAATTTAAATATCGGTCTTTGCCATCAACCGGAAAAAATAGCTAAAACTCTTAAACAAAGCTCGGAAAAATTAGATTTTATTTTTTACGGCCATACTCACAAGCCCTGGTTAGAAAAGAGAGGAGACACTAATATCATAAATCCCGGAAATTTAGCCGGCGTTTTTCAGGAAGCGACTTTCGCTTATTTAGACACCGAGACAAAAACATTGGAATTGAAAATTTTAAAAGAGTTATAAAAAATAAATAAAATAAAAA
>CAIVBF010000095.1 GCA_903904095.1 uncultured bacterium
GTCACCTCTTTGCTCAACTTTGATTTCTGGGAAACAAACATATTCTTTAAAGCCAACCGTTAGATTACCGCTTCTATCAACCGCTTTATCAGAAATACCGCGGAAATCACGAACACGTGGGAAAGTGATATTAACTAATTTATCAGTAAAATCGTACATTCTTTGACCGCGTAAAGTAACCTTGGCGCCGATAATTGAACCTTCACGAACTTTGAAAGCGGAAATTGATTTCTTAGCTTTTGTAAAAACTATCTTTTGGCCGCCTAATTTTGTTAAACCTTTTTCAACGCTAGCAATAAATTCTTTTTCTTTAGCGTGATGACCAAAGCCAACATTAATAACTACTTTTTTTAAATGCGGCACAAGTAAAGCATTTTTATAGCCGAATTTTTCTTTAAGCGCTGGGATAATTTCTTTTTTGTATTTTTCTTTTAATATCATAAAATTTAAATTACTCAATTATTTCCTGGCATTTTTTACAAACTCGGAGTTTTTTCGCTTTCTTCCCGTCTAAGGAATTAACTGTTTTGTGGCCGACTCTGGTTGCCTTACCGCATTTCGGACAAAGCAATGAAGCATTAGAAGCATTCATAAAAGCTGGGAATTCAATTCTCTGCCCTTTTTCGTTCTGGCGTCTCGGACGTAAATGCTTAATAGCTAAATTCAAACCTTCAATACTGATTTTAGCGTCAGTCTGAGAATTTGCTGGTAAAACCTGTAAAACTTTACCAGTCTTACCCTTATCTTTACCGCTTAAAATTTTTACTTTGTCGTTCTTTTTAATATTCATATAGTTTCTCCGCCATAATGGCAGATTCTTAAATCATGTAAATTTACAAAACTTCCGGGGCTAATGAAGCGATTTTTGTGAAACCGGCCTTACGAATTTCTCTGGCCACCGGTCCAAAAATACGTGTTCCCTTCGGATCCTTTTTTTCAACATCATTAATAATTACGCAAGCATTATCGTCAAAACGAATATAAGAACCGTCAGCGCGACGAGTTTCCTTATGAGTTCTAACAACAACCGCTTTAATAACATCACCTTTCTTAATCGCAGCATGAGGAGCGGCTTTCTTAACAGCCGCAACAATAATACCGCCAACACCGGCGTAACGTCTCTTATAACCACCTAAAACACGGATACACATCACTTCTTTGGCTCCGGAATTATCAGCTACTTTTAAATAAGTTTGTACTTGAATCATATAATTTATTTAATAACACGCCATCTTTTATCCTTACTTAAAGGTCGGCATTCAATAAAACTTACCTTATCACCGACTTTATACTCATTTTTTTCATCATGAACTTTATAGCGACGGCTAGAAACATATCTCTTCTGATATTTAGGATGCTTCTTAACACTTTCAACCTTAACAATAATAGTTTTATCATTCTTATCGCTAACTACTTCGCCGGAAAATTTACGGGAAATTATGGCCGGCTTTTCAATAGTTTTTTCTATAGTTTTTATTTTTGCAGTGGCCATATTATTTTTGCTTATTAACAGTCGTTAAAATTCTAGCAATCAATTGCTTGACTGAACGAATTTCACGAATATTTTTTAATTGCTTATTAGAATCCTTAAAACGCAACTCCCGTAATTTAGCACGGTTAGAGGTCAATAATTTTTCTAACTCACTTTTTTCTTTACTAATCAATTCTTTAAATTCCATATTTTTATTGTTTACTCTTTACTGATAAATTGACATTTAACCGGTAATTTGTGGGCAGCTGATTCCATAGCTTTACGCGCTATGTCTTTGGTAATACCTTCCATTTCAAACATAACTGTCCCTGGCTTAACAATCGCAACATAATAATCAACAGCACCTTTACCTTTACCCATCGGAATTTCTCCGCCATGAGCAGTAACTGGTTTGTCCGGGAAAATTCTGATCCAGATGCGTCCAGTCTTCTTAACATATTTAGTCATAACACGGCGAGCGGCTTCAATTTGACGAGAAGATACCCAGCACTCTGTTAAACTCTTAAGACCATAACTACCGAAACTGATATTAATACAGCGGGTTGCTTTGCCGCCTCGGCGACGTTTTTGATCTTTTCTCCATTTAGTTTTCTTTGGCATTAACATATATTTGCAAAATCAAAACAAATTAAATTAATTTTCAATTACTTCACCCTTCTTGGATTCTTTTTCAAAAACCTCTCCTTTATAAACCCAAACTTTTATTCCAATCGCTCCGTAAGTCGTATGGGCGGCACCACGAGCATAATCAATATCAGCTCTTAAAGTTTGTAGAGGAACTTTACCCCAAACTAACTTTTCTGTTCTGGCAATTTCCGCACCGTTCAAGCGTCCGCCGATAACAATTTTAGCGCCAAGAGCACCAGCTCTTTCAATTTTCGCTAAAGATTGCTTCATTACTTTTCTAAAAGGCAAACGTTTTTCAATATCTAAAATTATTGACTGGACCATTATTTGAGCGCTTAAATTAGGGCGTCCGTATTCTTTAATATTTAAATTAATTTCACCCATTCTAAAATTCTTTAAAAATTTGTCATGAAGCTTTTTCTTTAAATCTTCCGCTCCATTACCGCCGCGTCCAATAATCAAACCGGGTTTAGCAGTTATAATAGTAATTTCAATTTTGTTGATACTACGGATAATTTCTACTTTATCAACACCAGCTTCCTTGAATTCCCGAATCATGTATTTTCTAATGCCGATATCCTGTTTAATATTCTTAATATAAGCATCGCCGGACTCAAACCAAATAGATGGCCAAGTCTTGGTTATACCCATTCGGAAAATTTTTGGATTTACTTTTTTACCCATATAAATTTAATTACTAATGATTAATTTGAACCAGCTTTTCTTCTAAACATTTTTGCTTTTTCGGCAATTTTATTCTTCTTTCCGTCTACTTTAGATTCGGTTGTTTTTAAAGCAGCCTTTTCACCTTCTTTAACTAATTTTTCAAGCTTAACCGGTTCGGCAACTGCAACAACTTTCTTTTCTTTCTTGGTAGTGCTTTCTTTAATTTCCGCTAGAACAACGTCAACGTGACAGCCACGTTTTCTGATCGCTGTAGCACGACCATGAGCTCTTGGCATCCAGCGTTTTAAAGTAACGCCCTCATCGGATTTAATTTCTTTAATATAAAGATTATCTTTATCTAAACTATAAGTATTAACAGCATTAGCAACTGCCGATTTAATTAACTTAATAACCGGTAAAGATGCCTTTTTATTATTGAACTTAAGTTGAGAGATTGCGTCATTAACTGGCATCTTTCTAACAACATCAATAACTAAGCGGATTTTCCGCGCTGACATTCTTAAATGTTTTAAACTAGCTTTGACTTCCATATTGATTTAATTATTTTTTATCAGCTGCTTGGGTTTTAGCCATTTTACCGCCGTGACCCGTAAATTTCTTTGTAAGGGAGAACTCACCTAAACGATGACCAACCATATTTTCAACGACATAAACCGGGATATGTGTCTTACCATTATGAACACCGATGGTGTACCCAACCATAGCCGGAGTAATAGTACAAGCTCTGTCCCAAACTTTAATAATAGTCTTATCGCCTGGTTTTAGATCTTGTAGTTTTTTGATAATCCGAGGATTAACATATGGCCCCTTTTTTAAACTTCTAGACATATATTTTATTTACGTTTCGCTCTTCTCTTAATTATTAATTTATCCGATCGGCTCTTCTTTCTAGTCTTAACACCCATAGCCGGTTTACCCCACATAGTTTTCGGATGACGTAGACCAATCGGTTGGTTACCTTCACCACCACCGTGTGGATGATCAACTGGATTCATAGCGGTTCCACGAACAGTCGGTCTAATACCTAAGTGACGGCTTCTACCAGCTTTACCTAAAGAGATATGTCTCTTATCAGGATTACTAGCTTGGCCAACTGTGCACATACATTCCTTTCTAACCTGTCGGATTTCACCTGATGGCATTTTTAACTGAGCATATTTTCCTTCAACACCCATGACGTAAACTACATTACCGGCACTACGAGCAATCTTAGCTCCCTGGCCAGGCATTAATTCAACGCAAGATACAGGCATACCGGCTGGGATAAACTGTAGGCATAAAGCATTACCAGTTTTAATTTCAATAAGTTCTTGCGAGCTCATTACTTTATCACCAACTGCTAAGTTAACCGGAGCGACAATATATCTTTTTTCACCATCAACATAACTAAGTAAAGCTAAACGAGCACCACGACCTGGATCATATTCAATAGCAGTAACAGTAGCCGGAACATTAAATTTATCACGTTTAAAATCAACTAAACGAATAGCTCTTTTTGCTCCTCCGCCGCGATGACGAACGGTTATTTTGCCCTGGGCATTACGTCCACCACGTCTTTTTTTATTAATTACTAAACGTTTTTCCGGAGTGGATTTAGTTATATCTTTAAAATCATCAAATGTTGCACCGCGTCGGCCCGGAGTATTCGCTTTTACTTTTTTGATACCCATATATAGTTAATTAAAATTTCTTTAAAAATTCTCTAGTTTAAACGCCTTCGTAAAGTTTAATAGTTTGACCCTTAGCTAAAGTAACAATTGCTTTCTTAAAATCACTTCTCTGTCCTCTAATTTTTCCGCGAGAAACTTTTTTCCCTTTCATGCGAATTAAATTAACACTTTCAACTTTAACTCCGTAGATAGCGGCAACCTCTTTAGCGACTAAAATCTTGTTAGCGTCAAGCTTAACGATGAAAGCATACTTATTAGCTTCAGCTAAATGAGCGGCCTTTTCAGTAACTAATGGTTTTACTAAAATATGTTTATTAATTTTACTTACTTTTACATTAACGGCGCCGGTTTTATCAGCCTTAGCAGTATTAGCAGTTTCAGAATACAAATCTTTCATGCTAGTTTCTGTAGTTTTTTCAACTTTTTTAGGACTTGCCTTAACAGTTTTTTCAGCCTTAACTTCCTTTACTGCTTTTACAGTCTTAGTTGTTTTTTTTGTATCTTCAGTTGTTGCTTTTTTAGCGCCAAATAGAGCCATATTTTTACAATTAAAATTATGATTTTCTAATCAAAATTTATTATTCTTTAATATAACGTTTTTCTAAAATATTAACGATATTTTCAGTAACTAATACATTCTTATAATTTAATAAATCAATTTTAATTCTGTTCAACGAATATATATTTGCATCTATTTTTTGTAAAGTTATAGATATCTTTTTTTGGGTGCAAATTTCTCTTAATTGATTTAATATTTTTATTAATTCCTGGCATAAATCAATGATATTTTTAAAGACGTAATAATTACGTGCTGTAATATTGGCTTGCTTGTAAATCATAAAAAATTGCTTTTCTACAGAAATAAAATCATTCAATTTTACATTAGTATCTGTATTGTCATCAAAAAACCAAAGATCCCTGTAAATCAAAAATGTATTACAATATATTGAATTAATATCTATTAATTGTAAATTCAAAAACCGATTTAAATCAGCTATAAAATTATTCAATTTCTTTTTATCTGAAAAAGAGAAAGATAA
>CAIVBF010000096.1 GCA_903904095.1 uncultured bacterium
AAATAAATAAAAATAAGTTAAAGGATAAGATTGTTATTTCCAATGCCTATTTTTCTGTAAATGAAGAACTTGTTAAAAATAATATTCATGTTTTTAGACCCGTTCATGATGGCGGAAAAAAATATTTAATTGCTGGAAACTCAAAAATTTATAAAAATTTCTTAAAAATAAACAAAATTATCTGTGACGGTGATTTTAAATTATTGATTTCTAATATTTTTTGGAAACAAATTAATTTATTTACAGATCAATTGAGCGATTATTATAAATCAATCAGAGCTGATGCGTTAATTGTGTCAAATGATATTTCTTTTTTTGAGCAAACAAATATTAAAATCTTTAGAAAGATGGGTAAGCCAAGCTTTATTTTTTTGCACGGTCTTCCTGTCTATAATGTTCTGGATAATAATCAGGCTGATTATTTAGTGGTTTGGGGTAAAAAAATAAAAGAAAATTACGTAAACATTGGTTTTCCCGCAAATAAAGTCTTGATATCAGGGCACCCCTATTATTCAAATTTAAACGATAGTAAATTGAGAAATGATATTGACGATATTCTTGTTTTATCAAAGGCCATGAGTGGTGCGCAATTAAGAGATGAAAATAGATTATCGGATAGGGGTAACTCCATACTCTATCTATATTCTATTGAAAAAATTCTTAGATCACGCGGCGTAAAAAAAGTTAGATTTCGTGTCCACCCCTCTGAAAATATAGACTGGTATTATAAATTTATTGATCGTGATTTTTTTATTGCCGACAAGGAGTCTCTAAAAAACTCCCTGGAAAAATCAACTCTGGTTATCGGGCCAACTTCAACTGTTTTTTTGGAATCAATATATTACGGAGTTAATTATCTGGTCTATGAACCTGCAGTTAACGGCCTGGATTTATCTGGTTATCCGCCTTGCCCTCCATTTGATGGTTCTGACGGCAAGGTTTTTGTCGCTAAAACCGAAGAGGATTTAAGTGGGTTATTGACTAAAAAAGCGATGGTTGATAAAACGGTATTCAATGACTATATTGATACTCCTTTTAACATTAAAGTTATTACCGATAAGATTTAATTCTGCAAAGTTACTATTTTTTTAAAAATAATATGGCGGTGGCAAAAGAAAAATTATTGATTTATTCTGATTGTTATGTCTATGGCGGTAGCGAAAGGCTGCTAGCCTTTATTATATTAAATCCCGCTATCCGTGAAAATTATGAGATTCATTTTATTTACAGAAAACATAGTTTTTATGAAACAGGGCTTAAAGAAGATTATGGCTCTGAACGAACAAATTTTCATCCTTTACTAATTTTATCTAGCGATACTATCTATTATAAAATAAACAAATCTTCATTACCGAACTTTCTTAAAAAAATAATTAAATTTCCTTTTTGGTGTCTTCAGAAGTTAGGGGTGTATGCTCTTTACAATTTTTTTATAATGAAGGCGGCGATAAAAAAAATAAAGCCGCAGATTATTCACATTAACAATGGTGGCTATCCCGGAGCAGCTTCGTGTATCCCTTTTATTTTAGCGGCAAGAGCGAATAAAATAAAAAAAATAGTTTATCAGGTAAACAATATCGCTTATCTGCCAAAAACAAAAATCGCCGAATGGATTGACCGTAAAGTGGTTGATAAAAATGTGCAATATTTTATTACTGCCTCGCTTAAAGCCAAGGAAGCCTTAGTCAAAAATCGTAAATTTTTAGCTGATAAGATAATTCCTATTCCAAATACAACCTTCAGTAATCCATTCGTTAAGAAGAAAGACGATGTTTTAAAAGAATTTTCCTGGTCGGCCGATATTTTTTTACTTTGCGAGGTTGGTCTTCTAGTGAAGAGGAAGGGACAGATTTTCTTATTAGAAGCAATCAATAAAATAAAATTTAACAACCCCTTATTATTTAAAAATCTAAGATTGGTCTTGGTCGGAGACGGGGAAGAAGAACATAGTTTAAAGCAATTTGTCTTAGAAAATGATTTGGCGAATAATGTTGTTTTGGTTGGTCATCGGGCCGATCGTTTAAATTTTATCAACGCCTGTGATATCCTTGTATTACCTTCTATCGCCAATGAAGATATGCCGATTGTAATCCTTGAGGCAATGAATCTTGGGAAAACAATAATCGCTTCTAATTTTGCAGGTATTAAGGAGGAGATTGAGAATGGGGTTTCCGGGATACTGATTGAGCCTAATATTGAAACCCTTTCTCTGGATATCGCCGAGGCGATTATAAAAATTTATAGCGGCAAGGATTTGAATATTTACGGTATAAATGCTAAAAAGAGATTTAATGAATTTTTTTCAATAGAACATTACGGAGCTCGTTTGATTAAGGCTTATGATTTAATGAATAAATAATATGATGAAATTAGATATTGGTTGCGGTGGATCAAAAAAGGAAGGATATTTAGGCGTTGATCAGCTGTTTTTACCGGGAGTTGATATTATTCACGATTTAAATAAGTTTCCTTATCCTTTCTCGGATGGATTAGTTGATGAGATTTGGATGGATCAAGTTTTAGAACATCTTGACCAGCCCGTGAAGGTTATAGAAGAATTATATAGAATATGTAGAGATGGAGCCTTGATAACTATTGGTGTGCCTTATTTCCGCAGCTTTTATTCGGTTATTGACCCGACACACAAGAATTTCTTTAGTACCTATTGGTTCAATTATTTTGACCCAGCACATTCTTTCAGTAAGCGTTATCAGTATTCTAAGGCTAAATT
>CAIVBF010000097.1 GCA_903904095.1 uncultured bacterium
ACTGCTTCTAGAAAGAAATCAAGAATCATGAAAAAAATTAACACTTTAAAATAAAATTTAAGAAGTGTCTTTTAAAAAACTTATAAAATAATCTACTCTAGCTTGGTCATGATGGACCGCTCATAAATTATTTGAGCAAATAATATCATTTCTCGGTAGAGCAAAAAATTTATGTTAGACAAAAAAGCCAAGGAAAAAATTATTAAAAAGTATCGCACTCATGAAACTGATACTGGATCCCCTCAAGTACAAATCGCTATTTTAACTGAGGAAATTAAAGAATTAACCGAACATTTAAAGAAACATAAGCACGACTTCTCTTCTCGCCGCGGTTTATTAAAGAAGGTTGGTGAAAGAAGAAAATTATTAAAATATTTACAAAAAGAAAGTGCTGAACAATTTAAAGATCTAGCGACAAAATTAAAATTAAGAATAGCTGCTAAATTAATTGAAGAGGACGAAGAAGAAAAAAAGAAAGAAAAGAAATATATTAATCCGGATGATGAAGTTTTAGAACCGAAAGGCGAACTTACTGACGACGAAAAATAATAAAAAAAATGATAAAACACAAAGAACAAAGGGTTGGAATTCTGGTAGATGTCTCAAACATGTACCATTCGGCTAAGAATCTATTTAATAGGAAAGTAAACTTCCGAGAAATTTTATTGCAGGCAGTGGCCGACCGAAAGCTTATTCGGGCCACTGCTTATGCTATCCAGACCGAGAATCAAGAAGAGGCGCCTTTTATTGACGCTCTCGCTCAACAAGGATTTGAAGTAAAAGTTAAAGACTTGCAAATCTTTGCCGGCGGCGCTAAAAAGGGCGACTGGGATGTCGGTATCGCCATTGACGCAATTAAATTAGCGGATAAATTAGACGTTATTGTTCTAGTTTCCGGTGATGGTGATTATTTACCACTTGTTTCTTATCTCCAAAATAACAAAGGCTGCTTAGTTGAAGTTATGGCCTTTAGAAAAACCTGTTCTTCAAGATTAATTGAGGAAGCGGATGATTTTATTGATCTAAGCGCCGATAAGAAATTTTTGATTTATAGTAGTAATAAAAGAAAATAAAAATTAATTAATATATATCTGACCGTTAAATAGATAGTGCTGTATAAATTACAGTTCTGTAATTTGACGGCCAGACACAAAACAAATTATGGAAAAAGTATTCACAGGTGAGTGGCTAGGCCGCCCTCTCATTATTAAAACCGGTCGTATTGCTTTACAGGCAGACGCCGCGGTTTGGGTCCAATATGGCGAAACAGTCGTACAAGCGACTGTTGTCCAATCAAAAAATGAAAGAGAAGGAGTTGATTTCTTCCCTCTTCAAGTTGAACTTGAGGAAAAACTTTATGCCGCTGGAATCATTAAAGGTTCTAGATGGATTAAGCGCGAAGGTCGCCCAACCGATCAAGCTATTTTAACTGGTCGGATGATTGATCGTTCAATCCGTCCTCTTTTTGTCCCAGGCGACAATCGCGATATTCAGGTTATTGTCAGTGTTTTAGCGGTTGATCAAGAAAACGACCATGATATCGTTTCCCTTTTGGCCGCCTCTGCGGTACTTGCAATTTCCGGTCTAAAATGGAATGGTCCGATCGGCGGAATTAGAGTTGGCTTAATTGAAAATGAACTAGTCTTTAATCCAACCTACGAACAGCAAGCTTTAAGTACTCTTGATTTAATTGTGGCCGGAACTGATAAAAAAGTAGTGATGATTGAAGCGGGAGCTAATGAAGTTCCGGAAGACGTGATGTTAAAAGCCATCATGGCCGGTCAACGCGAAATGCAAGTAGCGATTGATTTAATAAAAGAATTAGCAAAAAATGTTCCACCGAAAAGAATTTCCGAAATAGTTAAAAAAGAATTAAACGAAGACGAGAAGAAAGCGGCCGAAGAAAAAGCTGAATTACTAAAAATTGGCGAGGCTTGGCTTAAAGAAAATATTCCCGCTGTTTTATTTGATAAAGTTTATTATACTAAAGGCGAAAGAAAATTAGCTGTTAGCGCGATTAAAGAAAAATTAGATTCTTATTTAGAATCTAAAGATTTAGGCGCTGATAAAAGAAAATATGTCGCTAAGAAATTAGTTGAAGAAATGATTGATACGGAAATTACTCGCGCAATTATTGAGGATAAGCGTCGTGTTGACGGACGTTCTTTAACAGAAATTCGTCCATTACTGGCTGATGTAGCGATTTTACCTCGCTGCCATGGTACCGCTTTATTTTCTCGCGGTGAAACTCAAGTAATGTCTATTCTTACTTTAGGCGCTCCCGGAGCCGAACAATCTTTAGAAGGATTAGAAGGACAAAGCAAAAAAAGATACATGCATCATTATAACTTCCCTCCATACTCTGTCGGCGAAGCATCGCCTCTAAGAGGAACTGGCCGTCGTGAAATCGGACATGGTGCACTCGCTGAAAAAGCTTTGATGCCAATGATCCCGACTAAAGAAGAATTCCCCTACACAATTCGTTTAGTTAGTGAAACATTAGGTTCAAACGGTTCATCTTCAATGGCTTCAACCTGTGCTTCAACTTTAGCTTTGATGGATGCCGGCGTGCCGATTAAAAAACCGGTTGTTGGTATTGCTATGGGTCTGGCTTCAAATCATGATATGAGTAAATGGGAAATATTAACCGATATTCAAGATTTAGAAGATGGTGACGGCGGTATGGATTTCAAAATTACCGGCACAAATTCCGGTTTAACCGCTATTCAATTAGATACAAAAACTGATGGTTTAACTGAAGAAATTATCGCTAAAACTTTAACTCAGGGCCGTGCCGCTTTGAATGAAATTTTAAATGTAATTTTAACAGCTATTCCTGCCCCAAGAACAGAATTATCCAAGCATGCGCCAAGAATTATTAGTTTCCATGTTGATCCAGAAAAGATCGGCGCTATTATTGGTCCAGGCGGTAAGATTATCAATAAGATTATTGATGAAACCGGCGTTAGCATTGATATTGATGACGATGGTTTGGTTATGATTTGCGGCACTGACGCGGCCGGTGTTGCCGAAGCAGTTAAGCAAGTTAAAGAGATTGTCCACGTCTTTGCGGCCGGCGAAATAATTAAAGGCAAAGTTGTTAGAATACTTGATTTCGGCGCTTTTATTGCTTTAAATGCTAGCCAAGACGGGATGGCTCACGTCAGTGAATTAGCTCCATATCGTATTGAAAAACCTAGTGATTTCTTAAATATTGGCGATATCGTAACAGTTAAAATTAAGGAAATTGACGATCAGGGCCGTGTTAATCTAACCATGAAAGGTTTAGAAGAAAATATGCCTTTATGGAAAGACGAGAAGGGTAAATCACAGAACAGCGGCAACGGTTTTGGCGGCGGTGGTTCTAGACCAAGCTTCGGCGGTAGTCGTGGCGGTGCTTCAGCCGGCGGTCCAAGCCGACCAAGTCGCTTTGGTTCAAGTAGGCCGAGTGCCCCAAGAAACTAAGGACTGTCCTTGACTTTCCTAATTATAAAAGCTATTATTTTCTATAATTAATTCAGAAAAAATTATGTTAGCAATCAAACTATCACAATCAGGAAAAACTAATAAAAAGATGTTTCGTCTGATTATTTCGGAAAAAAGTCGTGATCCATACGGTCGTGCTTTAGAAATCTTAGGTTCTTATAATCCTCATTCTAAAGAATTAATCGTTAAGGCTGATCGCGTTAAGCATTGGATTTCTAAAGGGGCCCAAATGACCGCTACGGTTAATAATCTTTTAGTAGGCAAAAATATCATTGAAGGTAAAAAGGATCTTGCCCCTAAAAAGACAAAGACAAGCGAAAAACGTTTAGGACAAATTAAATCTAAATCCGATAAGAAAGCAGCGAAAGAAGCTGCTCCAAAAGAAGTTGTTGAAGAAGTTAAAGAAGAAGAAGTTGTCGCTGAAGTTGAGGCTACTCCGGAAGCGTAAATTTCTTTAATTTTAGATTGACGAATTCGGTATCTATGTTATCATTATTAGCATAAGGCTGCCCAAAGCAGTTATTTAATAAAAGATTTCTTTCCAATTTGCTGATGCAAATCAACCAAAAATCGGAAAGGCAAAAGAAACACTATGGAACAAGACAAACAGTTTTTAGAGACAATCGTAAAAAGCATTGTTGGAAACCCTAACGATGTAGTAGTAGACCGCACGATTGATGAAAGAGGAGTTTTACTAACTCTTAAAACTAATCCAGCTGACATGGGCTACGTTATCGGCCGAAAGGGTCAGACAGCGCAAGCAATCAGAATCTTATTAAAAATCGTCGGTGCTAAGAACAATTCCCGCGTTAACCTAAAGATCTATGATCCAGAGGGCGGTGCTCGTCACATGGGCGGTGCTGAAAGCCATGCACAT
>CAIVBF010000098.1 GCA_903904095.1 uncultured bacterium
AGGGGCCATGCCGCGATACTCTTTATAATTTACGCCTTCCTTAACTATAATTTCGCCAGGGGTTTCATCGGCGCCTGAAAACATTGAGCCGATCATAACCGTATCTGCTCCGGCGCCGATAGATTTTGTAATATCGCCCGGATATTTTATTCCGCCATCGGCGCAAACCGGAACTCTTCCCTGGGTTGCTTCGTAAACATCCATAATCGCCGTTACTTGCGGAACGCCGGCGCCGGACATAATTCTAGTCGTACACATTGAGCCGGGACCAATCCCAACTTTTATCGCATCGGCTTTTTTACTAATAAAATACTCGGCGGCATCTTTAGTCGCAACATTGCCGACCATCACATCAATATTCGGATAATTTGTTTTAATAAAATCTAAAGTTTTTCCGGCTCTTTTAGAATGGCCATGAGCAACATCTAAAACAACAATATTAATTCCGGCTTTATTTAAAGCCTCAATTCTTTCTTCATAATCTTTTACCCCAACGGCCGCCGCGGTAATTAAATTTTCCGCTTTTACTTTTAAAACTTCCTTAACCTGCTCATCAACACTTAAAAAACGATGAATAACGCCGAGTCCACCTAAACGGCCAAGCGCAATCGCCATCTTGCTTTCGCAAACCGTATCCATATTAGCCGCTAAAATCGGGATATCAATCTGATAATTTTTAGTAACCATGGTCTGGAACTTAACATCCCGTCGCGAGACTATTTTATTATATTTCGGTACTATCAAAACATCATTAAACGAATAACCTTTGGCAATAATTCTGGCCATATAATTAAAATTAATTTAACTGAAAATACTTAAAGATTAAAAAGACCATTACTAATATATACCTTGTTCAGGTTCGTGTCTAGAAGCGAAAAAATCTAAAAATGAATAAAAAAAGAGGGTAAGCATTGTGCCTTACCCCCTTAACTAAAACTCGCCATGAACAATTTTTTTATCCCTCATAAATAATTCTGTGTTCAAAGGCAATTTTTGGGCCTTCAAACGTTATCGTCATTCTTTCGGCGTTAGAGAATATTTTTTTCGGGAATTTTTTGCTCTCATCCAATAAATGGTCCATAAACATCTTCTCCGGTATCCGATCGTGCAAGTAATTTTGCAGATCAACAAATATTACCGCTCGGTCCGGAAAAACTGAATCTAAAAACATTTTCTCAATCTCGTCAGTCAGATCTATAGGATCCGGTGAAAGCTGAATCGGCAGAAAACTGTTGAAATCTTGAGCTTGAAATGGTCCGGAAAAAGAAAACTTTATCGTAACGGGGATTACAACCGTCCGATTCATAACCTCCTCATGTTTCCAGAGGAATTTAATTTTTCCTTCAAAGTTATCGCCAAACTTTGACCAGCCATTGGGCAATTGAATTATGCTGTACGGAAATTTGCCCCAAATCGGTTCTTCGTAAAGCGTTACTACCTTGTTTTTATCGGCGTAATAGATGAGGGCGATCTGATCATAGTTTAAATTTAATATGGTTATTCTTTTCCATATTACAATTTTATGAACGATGTATAGGGCGGTAGGAATAACTACTGATGCAAGTAACCACCAAAAAAGAGATAATACAAGACCAGCCGAAACTTCCTGAAAATATCTGCAAAACACATGATAAACAAATGCTATTAATGCTATAGCAATAAATGTCATGCAAGCTATGGCACCTGGCTCATAGGCAAAATGCAGAAAATACTTTTTCAACCCAGCCGAAATATTCTTTCTTTCGGCTATAGTAAAAACTACGCCGAAATAAATCAATGCCCAGTACATCGGAATGTCTCTAACGAAAAACAAATCGTTAACGGCCAGAAAAATTAAGGCCACAAAAAACATTGCCAGACCGGCTACCACGACTGTAACGAATGACGGGTCAGCCTTCCCCCAATAACTTTTACTAAATGTTCTCATGATTAAATTAATTATAAAGGTTTATAAATAAAAAATTATTAATATAGATTAAATGTTTGTTTTGAATATATGTTTGGCTAAAAAACAGA
>CAIVBF010000099.1 GCA_903904095.1 uncultured bacterium
AAAACCAGACGAATATCATATTCATCTAATTTTTTCTTAATATTAGAATCCGACCCAAAAAATTCTAATTATTCCTGAAGAAAAGAATGCCCTTTATAAAAAACTTGTGGTAAGCGGCCGTCTATAAAAATTTTTCTATCCGGATTAAGATAAATTAAAAATCCGCCCCAATTATAATTATTAAAAATTCTAAAATTATTATACTCCTGATGCTGATTAATAAATTTTATCGCTTCAAGCGGGTAATCATCGCTAAAGGCCGACGAATAAAAGGGTTGGCGAGTATAATTAATATTCAACAGAACGAATAAACTAGTTAAAAAGAGACAAAACAATAAATATATCTTAATTAATTTCGGAAAGTCTCTAATTTTCCCAATACTAGTCTCAATGTACTCGCTATAAATATGAATTAAAAAAATAAAAGTTGAAATAAAGAAAAGGGGGAAATGCCGGCGAGATTTAAAACTTAAAATAAAGAAAAATAAAAAGATAAATAAAGACCAAAGGTTTATTTTTGTTTTTTTAATGTAAAAAATATAAATAAAAATGGCCAAGGAAGCTAAACTTAAATAAAATAGTTGCCAATATAGAAATGGGTAGGAAAATTGCGAAAACCATTCCTGAATATAAACTAAATATAAAGTATCGCTATAGCCGCCCAGAAAAGAATATAATTTAAGATGATAGGGGGTTAATAATGTCGCCAACACGGCCGTAATCGCGACTAAAATAAAAATAAAAATATTTTTATACTCAAGAGAGGCGCTAAAATCAATATACTTACTAAGCTTAACTTTAAATTTAGAAGAAATAATTATTTTTTCCAATAATTTAAGGCCGGCCCAGGCGAATAAAATAAATAACCCGACTAAAAAGCTGGCATGCAAACAGGACCAAAGATAAAATAAGGGGATAATAAATAATAGATAGAGCCAATTTTTATTTTTATTATAAAAATAAATAAAACCAAAAACCAAAGATAGGAACAATAAAGCAAACTCTTGTACTCTAACGCCAAAATGTGGTAAAGAAGCAATCGTGCCCAACAATTGAAGGAAAACAATTAAAAAAACCGGCGGAGTTTTCCCTTTTCGCCGCCATAAGTAAGTTACCGCTAGATTCAACAAAACAAGAACCGCAATAATTAATAAGGCAAAAAATATAACTAAGGCCGGATAACCTAAATTATCATAAATTTTAAAGACTAAATAATTGCTTAACCACTCATGATCAACCCAGTCTCCCGTATAGGTATAATTGTAAATATTAGCTGTCGGAACCTGGTGATTTATAGAAATTCCCTCTCCGACACGAAGATGCCAGCCCAAATCAGGGTCTAAATAGCTAAAACCGCTCCTTAATAACAAGCAAAAAATAAAAAAATAAAAAAAAATCCAAAAAACGCCTACATATGAATTTTTTTTAAATATTTTTAGCATAAAATTGGCCAGAATTAGCATTTATATTAACATATTAACATATGTCAAATTATTTGTCTTGTTTTATATTTTATGCTAAAATTTAATATGTAAATAAAATATTATAAAAAAGAAGGGGGGTGAATTATGCAAAAATTTTCAAAATTCTTACTTACATTTGCGATTATATGCGCTTTAGCAATCCCTATGATTACTATGGCTCAGAGTAATGATAATCTTTTTGGTTTGAATGAAGTTAGTAACGGTCTTGGCAATACATTATCGGATTCAGATCCGAGAGCAGTTGTCGGACGTATTATTAATGTCGTTCTTGGCTTTTTAGGTGTCATCGCAGTTGGCATCATCCTACTTGGTGGTTTTAAATGGATGACCGGTGGAGGAAACGAAGACAAAGTCGGCGAAGCTAAAAAATTATTAGGAGCCGGTGTTATCGGTCTAGTTATTATCTTATCCGCTTGGGCAATTGCCACTTTCGTTATCAATCAAATAAACGGAGCAATGGGTTAGTTTTTTAAGTAGACCTCATTAAAATGGGGTTTACTGGTTTAAGCGGAAGAATCTTCTACTTAAGCCAGTAAAAAATCTATGAAAAAAATAATTACGTTAATTTATCTTTTCGCTATCGCCAGTTCCGTCTTTTTTGTATCGCCTTTACGAGTTTTAGCCCAGGCGGATACAAGTTACGGCCTAAACGACACAGTTAATAAAGCGGATACAAGTTACGGCCTAAACGACACAGTTAATAAAGTTGATGCCTTCCGAGGCCAAACATTTGATACTAACTTTCTCCAGACCAAAACCGGTCAAATTATCGGCCTAGTCCTCTCTTTTGTTGGGGCCATATTTCTAATTCTAATGATTTACGCCGGCATTCTCTGGATGACCGCTCAAGGCAATGATCAGCAAGTTTCTAAAGCCAAAAGTTTGATGATAGATGCTGTAGTCGGTATGATTATAGTTTTTGCCGCTTATGCTCTAACAACCTTCCTCGGCGGTCAACTTTTATAATAATGAATAGAAATCTTTCAAAAAAAATAATATTAGGAACAATAATCTTATTATCATTCTTAGTAATAAGGCCTATTTTTGCTTATAATTTTGTTAAGGACAGCGGATTAGGGGTGAGCGCAAATACCGCTGGGTACGCCACAACGGGAACTCCTAGCGTTGAGGCTCTGATCGGAAGTGTTATTCTAGCCTTATTAAGCTTTGTCGGAGTTATTTTCTTGGTTTTTATAATTTATGGAGCAATAACCTGGATGACTGCCGAAGGAAGTGAAGAAAAAGTAAAAAAAGCCAAAACAATAATTACCAACTCAATTATCGGGTTAGCCCTAACATTATCAGCTTACGCCATCAGTTATTTCTTAATTAGTTATTTTTGGGGATAATAAATTATGCCAAAGTTATTTAGTATATTCTTCTTAAGTGTCGTAATTTGCTTATCTGTCGCCACGACAGCTCAGGCCGGTTTTTTAAGTGATACAAAAAAAGCTGAAGTTAATAACAACATTAATGCAATCTCAAGCAGCACATATCCAACTAAAATCCGCAGCGTTGATAGTATTATCGGCTCGGCTATCCAAATCTTTCTAGGTTTTTTGGGCATAATCTTTATTATCTTAATACTTATTTCAGGGACTAACTGGATGATGGCTCATGGCAACGAAGAAAAAGTTTCTAAGGCCAAAGACACTATCCTTAATTTAGTAATCGGTTTAATTTTAGTTTTAGCGGCATTTGCGATAACCTATATGATAAGTAATGTCTTATCAAATAAACTACTCAACTAATAAATATGAAAAAAATAAAAAATTTATTTCTAATTTTAATTGCCCTAGCTTTTATTGCTATCCCGATGTTGGCCTCGGCCCAAGATGAAACCACAAGTGCTGCTGATTACGCCAATTCATCAAGCGCGGGAGCGAGCAATCCTATGCTTGGTAGATTAACAAAAATTGGTGCTTTGGGCGGATATAATACGACTGGCAATGTCTCAGTTTCAGATATAGTCGGGATTGCGATTAGAATGGTTATAACATTACTTGGTCTAGTATTTATAGTTTTAATAATTTTAGCCGGCTTTAAGTGGATGAGGGCGGAAGGAAATGAAGAGGAAATAAAAAAAGCCAACCGAACCATAAAAGAATCAATAATTGGTTTAGTAATAACCCTTTCTGCTTGGACTATCTGGAGCTTTGTCTTTGAAAAATTAATCTTAGGCCAATAATATGAAAAAAATATTTAGCTTCTTTATTTTATCTTTCTTGTTTTTTCTGTTAGTCGGGCCACTAGCTTCTGCCCAGCTTCTGAATGCTGATGTAGCCAGTGAACTTAATAATAAAGCAGAGGTCACGACCGGACAAGCTGGCCTAACCAATGTCTCCCTGGGTATATTAGCCGCTAATATAATTAGAGTAGTTTTAAGCCTATTATCAGTAATTTTCTTGGTCTTAATAATTTTAGCCGGCTTTAAATGGATGACCGCTGCCGGAAATGAAGAACAAATAAAGAAGTCTCAGTCCTCAATGAAATCCGCTATTATCGGTTTAGTGCTCATATTGGCAGCCTATGCAATTACCTACTTTGTCTTTAATTATCTACCTTTTACGGGAGGATCTAAGATGGGGCCAGTCGCCTAAAATATCAACTAAAATTTTTAATAAAAAGAGGGGCCGCCAAAGTAATTGACGGCCCCTTTTAAAATCTTGCATGCCATTGTGGCAACTTGTTTTTTTACGGTAGCTACGGTAGCAATGTAGCTTTGAAGTCCAGCGGTTTTTCTCCGTCATGATAGACGGTGTTTGGCCAAACTTTCTTAGTAATACAGCGCGTTCCGTAACGGCTCACGAAAGTAGCGGTGTAATTTCCTGGACATGGTAAGAAAAATTCAGGGCTTTTTTCCTTTGAGCCTAAAGTATACTCAACGGAAAACATTCCCGGGCCAGTTATTTTAACCACAACAGGGTTCATATAACCGGCGTTTTCAACCATACCAATAAGCTGCTTACCATTAGTTCCGGCTGATGCATTTGCATTCACATTATTAGCCGACATATTGTCAGCGTATTTAATGGTCATGTAAGCGTCGGCTAAGGCAGTAACATCGCGGCTTTTTAATTCCACTCTGTTCTGCTCATCTTTCCCAGCGGCAGTGACGGCAAAGGTGATCATCTGGTCTTCCAGCATCATAATCTTCTGCTGGTAGAGATTAATCAGGGAGTCAGTTTTTACAATTGCGACCTCATAAAGAGCTGGTTGCTTGAGCATTTTAGCCTTACTCTTTTCTAATTCGCTTTTTTGCTCCTTCAGATCAACAATCAATGCCTTGAAGGTTTTTTGCGATTTAGTGATCTCGCGGGAAGCTTTGTCGCCGTTATAAGCCCTAGATCTCTGGGCAAAAGAAAAATTGGCGGAAATGGTTGCTACAACCAACATCACCAATACAAACGTAACTAACTTTTTCATGATACGATATTTTGGTTTTTTAATTTTTAAAGGTCAATTCGCTAATTTTTGTAGCTTTCTGTTATTTTTTACTTCCTACAACTATATCATATTTAATAAATTATGTCAACTATTTATGCCCAGGCTATCAACACGCCAGTATTGACTTTTGTATAACCATATGCTATAAATATAAGTCAAGAAAATCCCTACTTGATTATTATAGAAATATGATAGAGTCGGGATTTTTTAATTGGCTAATATTAAATAATATGAAGATACTTAAATACATCCGCGAGGAGATTATTCCTCTGAGTAGAAAGCAGAACCTCGTTCTGCTTATCATTATTGCCTGTGTTTTTCAATTTGTTTTATTTTACGCCCCAGCTCTAGCTG
>CAIVBF010000100.1 GCA_903904095.1 uncultured bacterium
GATGACAGCCACTTAATAAATCGCGTCCTAATGATCGGAAAAGATAATAAATATTTCCGGCAATTAAAACAGATGCGGAATGGAGTGGTTTAAGAATTAACAATGAGGAGCTAACCTCAATAAAAAAAGAAGCCGTTGCAATTAAATGCAGCGGCTTTTTCATATCCGAAGATGGTTTTAAATAAGTTTTTTAGTCAGATTTAAGCGAAGACCATAAGAGATCAAATTTATCTTTTTCATCATTAGCAATTTCTTCGCTATAAATCACGATTGTAATTAAATTTTCTCGGGAAGTAGAAATAACAACGCGCGATCCGTAAATTAAGGTTAGGGTTTTTAGATTAATGTTTTTCGGTAAATAACGAATTTCGCGCAACTGCTGTTCGTTATCCATAAATAATGGCTTAACGTTAATATTATAGATTGCCTGAAGCGAAATGTTATTTTTAATTCTAGTCGGCATAAAATATTTTAAGTCATAGCTTCGGCCTAACGAGCGGTGGCCTTCGGACAGGGAGCCGATATGGCGGAGTTTTATATTCGGAGTATGCAAACACTCTTCCATAATTCGCTTATAGTCTTCAATACCTTCGTAATAAGTTATGCGCGGGCGTTTTTTTGTTTTGTTATTCAAAGCTAGTAATTCCGGTAAGATTGCAGCAATTGCACCTGATTCTTTCTTAAGTTTATCTAATAAGTATTGAGGGTCTTTAGCAATAAATTTTGCGCCACTCTTAGTATTTAAGCTATCTAATAATCCTTTTTCTTTAAGGCTGTTAAAAACGACATAGGCACTAGTCCTTTTTAAGCCGGCTTGGCGCGCTAAAGAAGACATACCGCTCTGGCCATTATTTAAGGCGGCTAGGTATAAGGCGATTTCCTTATCGCTTAGGCCGATTTCGCGCAATGAGAAATAAATTTTATTTTCTTCCATATTATTATAATTGACGTTATTTATGTCAACATATTATAACAATAAATAAATATTGTCAAATTTACCTATTTTTAAAGAAAAAAGTAGCTTATAATATTTTTATATAACGCCATAAATATTGACATAAAATTGACAACGTGAAGAATAAGTCTTAATATTCAGGAACAATAATTTTATTATTTATTTATTAATGCCGCTTTAGCGGCTAAAAGAAAAAATATGAACAAGCTAAAAAACATGTTTAAAATTTCTTATCTGCTGCCCTTGTTTTTAGTTTTAAGCCTAGTCGGTTGTTCACGCCAAGTGAATAATGATTCGGCGAACAAAGCAGGTGCATCCGTTAAGACAATCAAGTTAGGCTTTGTTATGCCGATGAGCGGCGATGCCGCTGCTTACGGCGAACAAGCGCGAAGAGTTGTTGATTATTATATGCCAATAATCAATGCTCGCTATAAAGATAAAAATATTAAATTTGAAGCAGTTTATGAGGATGGTAAATGTACTGGCAATGATGCTGTTAGTGCAATGCAAAAATTAGTTGATATTGATGGGGTTAAGTTTATTGTCGGAGGAATTTGTTCTTCGGAGACTTTAGCCATGGCCCCTTTATCAAAAGACGGCAGTGTTTTGCTTATGACTCCAGGCTCTTCTAATACGGCGATTGAAGGAGCGAGCCCTTATCTGTTTTCTCTTTCGTATCGCGACGATGTTGTCGGCAATAAGATTGCTACTGAAACCGGTAAATATAAATCGGTGGCTATTATTAGCGAGCAGAATGATTATAACGTTGGTTTACGAAAAAATTGGTTAACGGCGATGAAATCTTATCCGGACACAAAGATTGTAGCAGACGAATCTTTTCCTAAAGGGGCGACTGATTTCCGCAGTATTTTAGAGAAAATTAAAAAGCAGAATCCAGAAGTAATTTTTCTTAATCCTAACGCCGGCGCTACTGCTCAGGATTTATTAAAGCAGTTAGCGGAAATGAAAGACTGGAATAATTATAAATTATTCGGTCAATTTTCTTATACCTCTTCAGACGCTTTAAGCGCCGCACCGGCTAAGTCGGAAGGTATGACCGTTATTGATGCTCCGAACGTAGACAATCCTGAACTTTTAGCAATCAAGAAAGATATTGAAACTACCAAGGGAACCCTCGCTGACTGGGGAACTTATTATACAGCTGCAACTATTGATACTCTTAATATTATGACTAGTCTAATTGTAGAACTAGGCAATGATCCTAGGATAGTTAGACAGGCTTTAGTAACTAGAGAGTTTAAAGGATATATCGGTGATGATATAAATTTTAAGAATAGCAGTTTTACTTCAACAGGAATTAGAGCGGCCA
>CAIVBF010000101.1 GCA_903904095.1 uncultured bacterium
TGCCACTCTTTGTTCCCAAGACCATTTTTGAATATTTACTGGATGTTTATGTTTAACCTCTTCTTTCATTCAGATTTAAGGATTTTACTTATTATAAAGTTTTTGGGAAGTTTTTGAATTAACAAATTTAATAAACTCTTTTTAAAATATTTTTAATGGCCCTTATTTTTATTATCCCTAAAACACTATACAACGCTAAAAAATTAATTTATTGAGCTAAAAACTTAAACGGTAAAGGCAGTTTATACTCCGAGCCATCTTTTGAGCTAATTACTATTTCAATCCCATCGGCCGTTTTTCTTGAACTAATAAATGAACTTATTTCTTTCTTTAAATCAACGCTATCCAAACTATTTAATTTATCGTTTATATTACTAGACTCTACTTTATCTGAATTATCGCTAGCGTTTACTTCCGGAACACTGGCCGCATTATTATCAGCCGTTAAATCAATCATCGGGCGATTATTTTCCACATCATAGCTATTTACGGCTTGGCCATCAGAAGAATGGTTAGAATCATTGCTGGAACTAGTGACTGAATCCGTGCCGGAAACACTAGAATTATTAGTGCCCATCAATTCTGTTTTTAATCTTGCTCCTAAATTATTAAGTATTTCTTTTGGATCGCTCGTGGAGCTAATAACTGAACTAGCTATCGTATTCTGACCACTCAATTCATTCTTAATATTTTCTTCCAGCCTAGCATTACCGACACCAACATTTTTTATTAAATTTATACTGGCCAAAACTTTAGCGTAAGACCAGACCGTATTAAAAACTTGCTTCCCTTTTTGATATATTAATGAATCTTGCGAATTAGAATTATTTTCTTGATTAATGTTCCCATAAAACTGGGCGGCGAGGACG
The DNA here is from genome assembly GCA_903904095.1 of uncultured bacterium. Taxonomy (GTDB): domain Bacteria; phylum Patescibacteriota; class Patescibacteriia; order Patescibacteriales; family UBA12465; genus UBA12465. The sequence goes on from CAIVBF010000101.1 coordinate 870, forward strand.
GCTAAAAATAAAAAGGCAAAAACCGTTAAACAATTACCGAAAGAACCGCGTAGCTTAGACATATATATTTAAAAAATATTAACTTTGCCCGATCGCTCATCTTTAAATGATGAGCCGCTACTACTATTTTATCTAATTCTACGAGTTTTTTAAAGGGAACGAAATTAATTGGCTTATAATAGGGGTTTTAAGGGCGTTTTAAGCGCCTGGCCGTTAGGTTTATAAACTAAAAGCTCCCAAATGCTCGCCGATTTTTAAACCATTGCTATAATCAAAAATATCAACGTCTACCCATTTATTATTAAGATAAACTTTAGCGTATTGATGGATAAAGAAGTTTACAAAAACATGTTTAAGTTTAATATCTTCTTCTTTAAAAAATCCGCTTTTAACTAAAAATAAACGTAATAAAAAATTCAACTGCGTACAGTGCATAAACCCCCTTCTTTTATATAGTTCGTCTAAGCTAATAAATAGGCTATAAAAATTAGGAAAGATTTTAAAACGTCTGAAAAACGGTTGGCTTTTATAGGAATATTTTTGGCCCAGATAATTATAAGTTAAAGACAAGAATTCTTCGGCATTATTCGCTTTAACTTTTAAAAATTCAATTTCTTTTTGCCATTCAACAGGAATATTCTCCGGCAATGAGTCTTTCTTAAAGCCTAAATGCGGGATTACTAAGCGCGATAAAACAAAAACAATAAGGAAGTAAGAAATAATTATGATTAAAAAAATAATCATAGCCTTATTTTAGTTGATTAAAGATTCGGCAATTTTTAATTCTTCCGGACTATTAATACCCATGCCTTCTTCGGGCGGGATAGAAAAAACCTTAACTTTATGGCCTTCGTTAAAGGCAATTTTAACTAAATCAGTTATATAATACTCTCCTTGCTTGTTTTGATTATTCAAATTATCAACATGAGAAAATAACCAATCTTTATTAAAGCAAAAACAATTAAGATTTATCTCTAGAACTTTTTTTTCTTCATCACTGGCATCCTTAAATTCTATAATTCCCTTGGCATAGCCCTCTTCATCGCGGACAACTCTCCCTAGATGATAAAAAACCGTCCGCCAATCTTCAAAGTCAGTTAGACTTATAGTAATCATGGACAAAATACCTTGATGCTTAATCGGGAAGTCTTTAATTGTTTCAACTTTATAAAAAGGGTGATCGCCGTTTAAAACAAAGATATCAGTCGCTCGCGGATCAATATAATCTTTGGCACAGGCAACAGCATGCCCAGTTCCTAATTGTTTTTCCTGAATAACATATTGCACATCATAATTTTTCAAAGCAGCGGAAATCATTTCTTTATTATCCGGAGAAACAATTATAATCGGTTTAAGCTCTTGCGCCGTTTTTGAAATAGAATCTAAAAGATAATCCAGCATTGGACGGCCCTTTAAAGGAACTAACACTTTTGGCAAATCTGAATTCATGCGCGTGCCCTTGCCGGCAGCCATTACAATAATTTGTTGCATAAAAATGATACAAGTTTATAAAATTTAAAAGAAATTCATCACGAATTTCCTTTATATTTTAGCACTTTTTATAGCTTGAGACAACCAGAAATTAAGGCTCAAGTAACTAGTAAATTTTATTTAATATAAGCTAATATTTTGTCTTTTATTTCACTTACTTTTTGTTTCGCCTCTTCTAAGCTCGGCGCCTCACTGTAAATTCTCATGATTGGTTCGGTATTAGAAGTTCGCAGTTGCACCCAAGAATCGGCCCAATCAATCTTTAGACCGTCAATATCATTAATTTCTGCTTCTTTATAATCTTCTTTTATTTTCTTAACTAATGAAGAAAAATCAAAACCGGGCTCAAGCTCTAAACGATCCTTAACCATAAAATAATTAGGAAACTCGGCGCGAAGTTCGGAAACTTTTTTTCTATCTTTAGCTAGGACGCTTAAAAATAAAGCAACACCAACTAAAGCATCGCGGCCGTAATGGAGCGGTGGGAAAATTACGCCGCCATTACCTTCTCCGCCGATGATCGCTTTATTTTTTTTCATCAAATCAACAACATTAACTTCCCCAACAGCCGATGCTTCATAAGTCCCATTATATTTTTCGCTTATATCTTTTAAAGCGCGCGATGAAGAAAGATTAGAAACAGTCGCTTTCTCATATTTTTTTCCGGACTCGCCGAGTTTGCTAATAAGAGCATCATAATTTTTTAAAACATAATCAGAAATTGCCACTAAAGTATATTCTTCGCCAAACATTTTACCGTTTTCATCAATAAACGCGAGGCGATCAACGTCGGGATCAACAACAATCCCCAAATCCGCTTTTTCTTTTATAACTAGCTCTTTAATCGCGCTTAAATTTTCGTCTAGCGGCTCGGGTTTATGGGCAAAAATTCCATTCGGCTCACAGTTTAATAAAATAATATTTTCTTTATTTAGCCCCAAAGATTCTAATAAATTAGGGATAACCGCACCGCCGATTGAATTTATTCCGTCAACGACAATCTTAAAATTTCTATCTTTAATTAATTTAATATCAACTAGAGGCAGATTAATAATCAATTGGCGATGAGTATATTCTAACAGCGGATTAAAAGCATAAAAACCTAATTCACTTTCCGGACTATATTGAAAATTTTTATCATCTTTTATTTGATCGGCATACTCTAAAATTTTCTTACCATCAGCGGCGCTTAAAAATTCACCGTCTCCATTTAAAAATTTAAGAGCGTTCCAGCCGGCGGGATTATGGGAAGCGGTAATTATAATTCCGCCCTGCGCTTTCTCGTGAGTCACGGCGATTTCAACCGTCGGGGTTGTCGCCATACCTAAATCAACAACATTGACCCCAACGCTAACCAGAGCGCCAACCACTAAATCTTTAAGCATCTCTCCGGAAACTCTCCCGTCGCGCCCGATAATTATTTTTATTTTTTGTTTTGAGTTTATGATCTCGGGGTTCTTTTCTTTGATTAAAGAGGCGTAGGCTGTTGTAAAATTTAAGATATCAAGCGGGGTAAGATTCTCGCCGGACGCGCCGCCAATTGTTCCCCGAAAACCGGAAATTGATTTAATTATAGACATATTTTTATAGGAAATTATTGCTATATTTTAGCATTATCAGGCCTAAAAGGCAAAAAAGAGAGATAGATAACATAAATAGCGGGTCCTTAAGGCGTCCGAAAATTTGACTATTAAAAACTAAAGTGGCAAAATCAAAATAGTTAATAATAATGTTTACTAACGTTCCTTAAAAAAGCGGGTGGAGGCCGCAAAAATCATGAAAAAAATTCTTATTATTTCGGATCTGAGTTTTTGGCCGTGTATTATTTGCGCCCTGATTAAAGTAACACCGCTAAAGAACTCTGAGATAAAGTTTAAATTTGCCTCGCAAGAAAAATTCGTAGAGACATTGGGGCTGGCCGTTGAAAACTACGATATTCTAATCGGAATTGGCTACGAAGAAATGCTCATTTGCCAAGAATTATTAGCCTTTGGCAATAAGCTATTAGTTCTAAGCGCGACTGAGAACGAGGAAGAATTTATTCCCTTTTTCTTTGACCAGGATTTTCAAGAAATTCAAAAGGAGAATCTCAATTTAATGACATCTATTATTGAGATCGCTAATGGCCGAGTAAACGCCGACCTTTTAGTTGATTATGATCCGGAGGACTTAGCCAATATTCTACATCCTTCCGAGATAAATCTTGATGAATTTTTCCGCGAAACGAAGGAGCGCTATGATTGCGTTCAGAAAGTAATTAAAAGCATTTACCCTGAAGAGGGGGTCAGGTTCCACAGAGATTTTTTTCTGGAGATGTCGGAGGGGGAAAATATTGACTGGATTGAAGAGGCCTTAGAAAAGTACGAACCGATGGAGAAGCAAACAAGAGAATTAATCAAAAAAATTCAGCCTTGCGACAAGCTCCCTGGTATCGGTTTAGTAAAAGCTAAAGACTACCTCTTCTTTGAAAATGATGTTATAAATGTTGTAGAAAACTCTCAGTATATCACAATTGCCATTGAATACCGGGATAAAAACGGCGATCGGGTTACGATTCTCGCCGAGAAGTTTTCTAAAAACATGTACTATTTAAATGGCGGAATTACTAAAAACTGGCGACAAGTGATTTCCCATTTTAACTGATGATTTAAAAAATCTGCGATGAAAAAAGCCACGTTCTAACAGGACGTGGTTCTTTTTTTTATTTAAGAAGTTGTCTACTTTTTGATTAATTTAATTAAAGGCTTGTTTGGGTTTTAAAATATTTCTAATAAAGTAATAGAAATTATGCCGAGTAGTAAGCCAACAATTTTCATTAGAGAAAGCGGCTCTTTAAAATAAAACCAACTGAAAATTAAGAGGGTAATAATATTAAAGATAATAAAAATTAAGGAAGCAACCGCGATATTTTCATACTTATAAGTCTCAACTAGAAACATCATGCCGATCATGTAAATTAGCAAGCCGATAATATATAA
>CAIVBF010000102.1 GCA_903904095.1 uncultured bacterium
GAAATGGTTTGTAAAGCAATATTCTGGTCACTGAACCCCTCCAGAGCAAGAGCAAGCAATGTTTTTCGAAGACTTTTCGCTTCATTTCGTGTAGCTAGATATTGGAGTGCAATTTACTTTAGAAAAAGAAGAAGGGAAGAGACGAGAAACTTATTTTTTGAAAGTCACTGCGCCTTTAGAAGTTGCGGTCCATGTTAATAGTCATTTTTTTGTATCAAAAATTTTAGAACCTTTAGATATCCAGGAATTATTTGAAACTTGTTATGAAGAGATTGATGATATTGCTTATAATTTAAAATTTTAGTTTAAGATAATTTATTTCACTATAGTTCGTTATTGTTTCTTATGAATTTCACCGATCACGGCATAAAATTTAAACATAAACCAAAGGCGATTGTTGTCATGGCTTTTTTTACGTTGATTGAATATTTTTTAACGACTATTTTTTATATTTCTTTGTCGGCCAGTATTTGGTATCCGGAAAAGACAATGGCCGCCATGGGGGTTTCTAAAACTCTTTCCTATCAAGGCCGTTTAACTGATGCGGCTGATAATCCTTTAGGCGGTTCAGGAACTAATTATTGTTTTCGTTTTTCTTTATACAATAGTTCTACCGGCGGAACCAAGGTTTGGCCTAGCAATACTCCAAATACCGATACCATTAATGTTGTTAACGGTGTTTTTAACGCTGGCATCGGACAGGTTGATGATCTTGATAATTTTAATTTTTATGAAAATTATGATACTGGCGTTTATTTAAATATTGAAGTTAATAATACTCCGTTAACTTGTACCGGCAGTTGGGAAACTCTTCTACCAAGACAAAAAATAAATGCTGTCGGTTATGCGCGAGTTGCTCGTGATGTTTATGGCGATTTATTACGCACTTTAAATAGTGCTAGTTCACCGCGCGTTCAAATCGGCACGGGCATGGGGTCTAACAATCCGGTTTATTTTAGTTTAGATGTTAAAAATTCCGGCGCCGAACCAATTGGCGGAAGTGACTGCGACAGTTCTATCGGGGAAGGAAGAATTTGGTATAACTCTACTAATGGTCGCGCCTTAATTTGTGAAAATAATGTTTTTAGAGCGGTTGGTAACTCATCGGAACTTTCCGGCGTTAAGGTAGATGGGGCTAGTTCGCTGATTAGTTCTGGGTCTTTAGTTTTTTCTGGCGGGAATAATATTACTTTAAGTCAGATTACTGGCGCAGCGGGTGGAACAATTATTATTTCGGCTGGGGCTAATGGCGGGAATGGTTTACTGGGTATTGGCGATGGGACGCAAACAGCTAGTGCGGGGACAGTTGTTTTTTCTAATTCTAATGGAGTTTCTTTTGGTTTAAGCGGTCAGGTTATGACGGCTAGTTTCGCTCCTAGTGCTAGCGTTACGGCGGGGATTGCCGGCATTGGTGTTGGGGCGCAAACGATTACGGGTGGAACAGTCCAATTATTTGGCGGGAATAATGTTACTTTATCACAGGACGGAAACGCCATCACAATTTTAGGCGGCGCTTTTAATCAATCGGCGCAAACACAAAATGTTCATAACGTTGTTTTAGGAGGGAACACTACCGGAATAATGTCTACAATTTCTTCTGGCGTCATGACCTTAGCTGGCGGGAATAATATTACTTTATCGCAAGACGGAAATGCAATCACAATTGTCGGGCCAAGTAATTTTGCTGCTAGTGATTTCTTGGGAACGGGAGCGACTAGTTTATTTTTAGGAACCGCTGCATCCGGTTCGTTTTTAAGAACTAATGCTACTTCTAATTTCCTAGGTACAGCTGCATCTGGTTCATTCATGCAAACATCTAATGCCTCTAACTACCTAACAACTGCGATGGCATCTAACGCTGGCAGCAATTTCCTCTCTAATAATGCCGGATCATTATTCCTAGGTTCTGCTGCTACTGCAAACTTCCTCTCCAACAATGCTGGATCTAATTTCCTCGCATCTAACGCTGGTTCAAACTTCCTCTCCAACAATGCTGGATCGCTATTCCTAGGTTCCAATGCCGGAACTGGATTCATGGCTACTGGTGAAAGAGCTAATTATCTACAAACTGCTAATAGTTCATTACTACAATTATCCGGTAACTACCTAACTACAGCCATGGCATCTAACGCTGGATCATTATTCCTAGGTTCTGCTGCTACTGCAAACTTCCTCTCCAACAAGTTTTAAAAGAGCGGTTCCTTCTTTAAAGAAATTATAACCGGCACTTGTGAATAGATTTATGTTTTTTGTGACCGGCTGTTGGTATTTGAGAATTGCCAATTGTTGCCAGCCATCAAAATACATAATTGCTCCAGTGGCCGTAAATCTCTTTAGGGTGTAGTCAAGCGATTGATAGAAAAAAAGAAATCGCCATTTTGTTAGTTCAACTTTGCAGTCAGGGTTACCGGCGGAATATCCGAGCCAAGAAAATGTGGAAACATTTTTGATTGGAAAGGATATCGCAATAATACTGACTGTCGGAACATTGTGAAAATATTCCAGACAAGGACCAATTAGCAGCTTTTTATTTAAGGTTGATTTTAAATAAGAAGCATAGAGGTCTCTTTCTCCGAGAGTGAGGTTTATTATGTCCTCGCCTCTATCAAAGTTTACTTCAAGCAGAAGACCCGATGACAGTGCGTCTTGCCCGCTAGAAAAGGAAACTGAAGTAAATTTAACTTCTTTTTTGCTAGTTTCCTGAGCATTAGCCATAAGAACTGAAGACATCAAGACAAATAGTAAAAACAGTGTTGCCAATAATTTTCTCATGATAAGCGGTTTTTTGGTTAATATATTTTTATTTTTTTAAAGTTCGGTAATTTTGTAAGTTCATATTAAAACATATATTAATTATTGTCAATAGCCTATATTGACACAATTAAAATAACGTTGTAGTATAATTTATTAATCAAAAGGTCTTTTAC
>CAIVBF010000103.1 GCA_903904095.1 uncultured bacterium
CTAGGTTATTATATTGTATATTGCCTAGGTTTTTAAAATAGTTTATAATGTAATTATATGATTAATAATCAATTAAAAATAAATGAGGCCGCTAATTACTTAGGCGTCTCTATTGATACTCTTAGGCGTTGGGACGAAAAAGGTAAATTAAAGTCATTGAGAGCTAAACAAGGGGACCATCGTTATTATAATTTAGTTCAGTTAGAAGAATTTTTAACGACTTCTTGTATCAGATTGGCAACAAAGTGGGCTAGAAATAATATTAGCGAAGAGCCAAATAATCTTTTTTATTGTTCAGATAGTTCTGTTTTCCAGGGCAGACTTTATAAATTGAGAACAGCTTTAAGTAAAAACAAAGAGATAGAGCCATTTTTTTCTTTGCTTATTTCGGCTGTCGCCGAAATCGGCGATAACTCATTTGGGCATAATATTGGCAATTGGCCAGATATTATTGGAATATTTTTTGCTTACGATATTGAAAAAAAAGTTATTGTTTTAGCGGACCGAGGACAAGGAGTATTTAAAACATTAAAAAGAGTCAGGCCGGAATTAAAAAATGACTTAGAAGCATTGGAAGTTGCTTTTACTGAGATTATTTCTGGGCGTGCGCCAGAAAGTAGAGGTAATGGATTAAAATATGTAAGAGTAATAATGGGGAAGAATCCGGTTAATTTATTTTTTCAGAGCGGTGAAGCAGAATTAAATTTAAATCAAAATAATTTAATGTTAAAAATAAAAAAAGCCAAAAAACCTATTCAGGGTTGTTTGGCTATAATTAAATTCTAATCATATGATTATTGATATAAAAAAATTTGGAGCAATATTAACATCTCGCCAGCTTGGTAAGGAAGCTTTAGCGGCATATTTACCAAATTTTAATAGTATTTTCAAGGAAGAGAATATATATATTAATTTCGATGATATAGATGTTTTTTCACCATCCTGGGGGGATGAATTTTTAACCGTATTGTATAAAAAATTTGGTAACCGTTTGATTTTGAAGAAAAGTTCCAATGCTTCCGTGAATGCCAGCGTAGAAATGTTAGAAGAAGCGAATAATATAAAATTTAATATTGAATAAATAAAATTCTATGCGTCTTATTAAAGAAGAAAAAATTTCTAAAGAAATAACTGGAAAATATTCTTGTAATTTTGAATTTCCCGAAGACGGTTTATATCTAATTGAAATAATTGCTAGCGCTAAGAGTTGGTGGCAGAACTTTAAGACCAGCCGCTCTTTCTTTAAGGACGACGACATATCTCTATATCTAGACAATAAGGAATTAACAACATCTTCAAATACTAAAAAAGATGCCCGTTCGGCCTGGAATGGCAATGAGCTTTGTGGTCTAGAGAAAACTCTTATTATCGCCATTAGCCTAAGTAAAGGGAAGCACATTATTGATTTGAAGCCCGACCAGAAACCCTACTTAAAAAGTTTAACTATTTCTAAAGTTGAAGAACAAGACAAGATAACTTATATCCCGATAGATAATAATCCTGCCCAGAAAAGCGCCGGTCGTCCTTGGCTCAGTTATATTATTCTGGATTTATTTATTACCAAACTGTTTGTTTCTGCCAAAGCCGATAAAAATGGTAGAGACGATGATGATTTAAAATTATTGGTTAACGGAAAGATACAAATAAATGAAAATACAAAATCTCATCGCGATTGGTATTGGTGCGGGAAAATATTAAAGGGGAAAGAAAAAATTTTTAGTCAGGACGTAAATTTAAAAACTAAACAATTTAATCTTGATTTATATTCGGACAACAGTTCTTTTCTTTACAAAATTGAAATCGGTTTGCAGCCAGAAAAAAGAATTCCGACTGCCGATAATCCGCTTTGGACCGGTGATTTTAATGATGATTCCGAAGAGATGTTACTAGCGAGACTTATATTCGGTGAAACAAATAATGAACCGCGAGAAGCAAAAATTTGGGCGGCTTGGTCGGTGATTAATAGAACAAAAGCTAATTCTTGGTGGCCGAAAACGATTAAAGAAGCAATTTTACAAAAAGGCCAATATGATCCGATTAAGCCGACGAATTCTGTTTACAAGAGAATTATTAACCCCCTGAATTATAATGGAGCAGGGACGGCAGACGAAAAAAGTTGGTATAGATGTTATGAAATAGCCAGAGATGTTATCTCTGGGAAAATAAGTAATCCAACAACGGCTACTCATTTTTTCGGGGTTGGAGTAACAAGAGATTGGTTCGAAAAGAATGTAGTCCCGAAAGGAAAATTTTTGAAGAAGATTGGCAATACTTATTTCTATTGGAGTCCGAATTAATTTTTTTTAATATAAAATGAAGAATAGAATTAAAAAAATAATTAAAATATTTATTGCTTTGCTGATTTTTGTGATAGTTTCAGCTTCTGTTGCTTTTTATTTTGACCCTTCTCTGTTTGTAAGTTTTTATGTTAGCGATGATAATAACTCAATCCGGGTAATAACAAGCCCGATTACTTTTAGTTGGAAAATTTTAGATACTTCCTCTGAAAATAACGATTTAGATTGGTCACCAGACAGGAAGCATTGGGCTTACACTGATTTCGTTAGGGAAGTCATGTATGATAAAGAATATTTCATAAAAGTTATTGATGCCAGAACACTAAAGGCGAGAACAGTATTCATCGGTACTGATCATACAAGTCATTATAGATGGCTTGATAATAATACAATTAGGGTCTATGTTGGTGCTGGCTCGGGGGTCAGAATATATCGTGATATTGATATTCATCTTAAAGAACCCTTTGTGGCCATTGAACATCTTGACGGAGAGCTGCACCTTTGGACGCCACAAGCATGGTATAATTATGATGATTAGAAAGTATTAGATTTTCGTCTCGCAACACTCGTTGTCCGCTATTATCCTCTTAAAATAAAAGCACTCAGTATTCACTGAGTGTTTTTATTTTGTGGACCCTATCGGATTCGAACCGATGACCCCCTGCTTGCAAAGCAGGTGCTCTAGCCAGCTGAGCTAAGGGCCCAAATTTATTGATTTATTATTTCAATATTAAACAGGTTATCAATTGTTTCTTATTTGGTCAAGTATATTTTTACTTCGGCTGATTATATTGCATTAATGGGCTCAGAAGCCACATCATAAAAGCATTTCCACTGCCGGTTAAGATTATAATTCCGATAAATATTAAAACAATACCAATTAATTTATAACCTAAACGGGAACCTCCTTCGGAACCAAGTTTTTCTTCAAACCAACTTAGTCTGCCAAAGTTATTTAAAAACGTTTCTGTTTTAATAACTAGGTAGGTTCCAAAAGCGGTAATAACGAAACCTAAAATAATGTGTCCCATATTTATTTTTTATTTAATATAATTAAGTGGATTAGTGCGCGAGCCATTAACTAAAACTTCAAAGTGCAAGTGTGGTCCGGTTGAATGTCCGGTAGAACCCATGGCGGCAATATTTTCACCTTTTTCAACCTCATCTCCTACTTTAACAAAAAGTTTGGAGGCGTGTCCATAGCGAGTTCTCTTGCCGTTGCCATGATCAATAACAATTGTGTTTCCATAGCCGCCATTCCAGCCTCCGGCGGCGATAATTACAACTCCATCATCGGCGGCATAGATTGGTGTTCCGATTTTATTGGCGATATCAACACCGGTATGTTTCCAGGAAAAATATTGAGTGATTCTATAGCCTTGAGTCGGCCAGGCCATTTTCTTTCCGCTAACAACAACGCTCGGCGATTTTATAATATCTTTGATAATTGAGATTCCGGTATAATTTTTTGTTGCCTGAGCTATCGGAGCTACTTCACTTGCTCTCTTAGCGCCAGGAACAATAATTTTCTGGCCTATTTTTAAGGCCCCGGCAAAATTATTGCAGCTTAAAATTTTATCTACTTCTATATCATATTTACTGGCAATCTTTGAGAGGGTGTCGCCGTTTTTGACAGTATAAACTATCCCGCTGTAAGGAAGAATAGTTAATTGA
>CAIVBF010000104.1 GCA_903904095.1 uncultured bacterium
AAGGAGATGGTCGCTGGTTCGAATCCAGCACGGCGCACAAAATATAAAAGGCTACCATTTATGGTGGCCTTTTATATTTATAAGTAGGGCCTGATTTTTTATTATCTAGATTTCCCTGCTTTCTCTAAATAAAAACGGCCTGATTTTTGTCAGACCGTTCTATGTATTCTACGAGGAAAAAAGAAACGAAATTACTTTTCGTCTTCCAAGTCCCAATTTTTAAATTGCTCTTCAATTAAATCAATGGTATTCAGAGCTTTTTCAGTTGCAAACCCCGTATACTTATCGGGATTTTTCAATAGAGTTTTCACCTCCTCCGGAATTTTAGCGATTGTTTCACTAAGTCCAGGCTCAAGTTTGGCCGCCATCATCATGGCTTCAAACAAGTCAACATCGTTTTGCTTCGCAATAGGCATTAAGGCGTGATTAACGAAATGATGCGCGTCACCATGATAACCAGCCATTTGTAGGGCTATGTAAAGTGGTTCCGCGAGGATAAAGTCCTGACTTTTTGCCAAATTTTTTCGGCAATTTTCAACATCAACTGTGATGTTAGAAAGGAATGTTCCACCGGATTTACTTGGTCGCAACAATGTATTCAATTGTTGTTGCAAATTAATTAAGATAGTCGGAAAATCACGTGAGATACAGCTTCCAACTAAATCACGCTGATGCTCACTAATTAGGGTATCCAAAACTTTGCCGAACTCGTTTTTGTTCTTCAACCAGGTTCCTTCCAGGTTCTCAAAATTAATTGGATTCCTTTTATGAGCCATGGTCGATGAGCCGACCTGGTCCGCTGAAAACGCTTCGGCGATTTCTCCGATTTCTGAGCGCATCAATTGACGGCAATCGCGACCGAATTGGCCAAGAGAGGCGGACATCGCTATACATGAAAATAAGAAATAGGCCAATGACTCCGGCGGAAGAATTTGCGTACTTATCGGCGCAGCTTTCAGGCCAAGTTTTTTTAAAACTTCTACCTCGAAGTTTTCCCCTTCAGAGTAAATTCTCAGACCGCGTTGTGCGTTATAAGCACCGACAGCGCCCGAAATCTTGCCAACCAAACCGGCCGCATATCTCCTCATTTCTGAGTAGTTAAAAAATATGCGCTGGTTAATAGTCGCAAGCCAAAAACCGACAGTGATTGGTAGGGCGTGTTGACCGTGAGTTCTTCCGATTTGAACAGTATCAGCGAAAGTAAATATTTTTGAATTGAAATCAAAAATTACTTTCCTAATACTTGGCTCCAAGACCTAAAAAGCCCGAACGAATTGTAAGGACCGGCCAGTGTCAATAACATCATAACTGGTTAAAGGCACATGGACCCAGCGACCGACTTCCGGCCCGACAATTTTCTGAATGATCTGCACTAAAGCACGAATATCATGCTTAGTAACTTTACGCTCAACCTCATCAACTTCGGAGGTTAAGATTTCATCAAGAGCATTCTCTGCGGCCAAACTAAGCTTTTCAAAATCTTCTTTCGGCATAATGCCACACTCACAAAGAGTTTTCAGGGCGGCCATTTCTACCTCAACGTAAGTTGAATATAGATTGTCATAGCCAAATATACCAACCAATTGCTTTGGCTGATAGCGGGGATTTCCGGGTAGTGTTAAATTTTCCATTAGAAATAGAATTTTGGGTTATTACTATTATTTATAATTATTTTTAAAGGACTTCAAGAAACATTATAATATTTTCTCCCTTTAGTCAATAATGAAAATCAGGGTCTAAAAATCCTTAAAGCTGTTAATTAAGCGGGCTTGCCTAAACTGATATTTTTGCTATAATTACCGTGTTCTCTTTTAAAACCAAAAAATAATAATTATGAAAAATATCCTTTTTCTTGCTAGTCCTGGTGCCGGCAAAGGAACTCAATCGGAAATTTTAGCTCAAAAATTTAATTTAATACATATCTCCAGCGGGTCTCTCTTGCGCCAAGAAACCGCCAGCGACAGCGAATTAGGAAAAGAAATTAAAACAATTATATCCAAAGGGGATCTTGTATCTGATGAAATTATTATTAAGATGATTCAAAACCAGTTAGACAGTAAACCAGACGCCGCCGGCTTCATTTTTGACGGTTTTCCTAGAACGGCTAGCCAAGCCGAGGCTCTAGACAAGATGTTGATGGAAAAAAAATGCCCTCTTAAATTAGTAATTATTTTAGAAATAACTAGTGCCGAAATGATTGAGCGTTTATTAAAAAGAGCGGAGATTGAAGGGCGCCGCGATGATAACGAAGAAACGATTAGAGCGCGTGGAATTATTTTCAATGAACAGACAACCCCGTTAATAAATTACTATGCCGCTCACACTAAAACCGTTACAATAAACGGCAGCCGAGAAATCCCGGTTATCGCCGCCGAGCTTGAAGAAATTGTTAGCAAACTATAAAAATTATTTTAATATTGTAAAAACAAAAAATCAGCTTTTAAGAAGCTGGTTTTTTATTTAGGTAATTTTTAACACCTAATGATTTTATTAATTAACTGTCGTTCCCTTAAACTTTTTGTCATTCAAATAATCTTCAAGGTTATTTATATTTTTTCCGTTCAAGATAACAACCTTTAACTTACTTAATTTTGCTTCCTTTGAAGCAATCGGATCAAAAGGGGCGTTCAAACCGGGGCGCCATTTCGTTCCGACAATTTTCTGAAAATTAGACCAGCTTATATTTTCAATTCTTTTCGCCTCCGGAAATTCGCGCGGATCTTTTTCATAAACATAATCAATATTTGATAAATTTATGACTTCGTCGGCTTTATTGTTTTTAGCGATTAAAACGGCGACATAATCAGTTGACCAGCCCGGCTTATAACCGGCGACAATAACTATCTTTTTACTTGTTTTAACGGCCTCAGTCGGGTCAACAATAACATCTTGATAGGCTAATGAGCCAAAAATAGTTTTAATAAGCTGCGCATTTAATTTTGTCGCGCTAATGCCTAACCAATCGCGAGTTTTCTCCCAATTTTTACTTTCGTGATTAACAGGATAAATATCTTTAGCCGCCTTAATATAATTACGGGCAACCGATCCACCACCGGTAATTAAATAAATTTTAGAATATTTTTTTGTTTCACGTAAAATGAAAGCACGAAATTCTTTCAACCATTTTACATCAATCCCCTCGCTCGGAACTATCAAAGAGCCGCCAACTGATATCACCAAAGATTTAGACATAATATTTTTTAAAAAACCGCCCCGTTGAGAGGAGCGGTTTTAATTATTTTTTACGATTTTTTATTTTCAGCGTCTTCCTTCTTCTTAATTTCGGCAATAATCGCTTTTCTAATCTCAGCCATTAATTTCTTATCATCCTTAATTATTTTCTTAGCGGTTTCGCGGCCGGTTCCTAATTTAACTTCACCGTATGAATAAGTATTGCCGTTCTTTTTAATAACATTCTGCTCAACGCCTAAATCAAGCAAATCGCCAGCGACAGAAATTCCTTCATTATACATAATATCAAATTCACAAGTCTTAAAAGGAGCGGCTACTTTATTTTTAACGATTTTAACCTTAACGCGATTACCGATTATATTTTCACCTTGCTTAATCTGAGCGGCACGTCTAATTTCAACGCGAACGGAACAATAAAACTTTAGGGCATTGCCGCCGGTAGTTGTTTCTGGGCTACCAAAGAAAACACCAATTTTATTTCTGATCTGATTAATAAAGATAACAACGGTATTTGTCTTATCAATAATCGCTGTTAATTTTCTTAGAGCCTGACTCATTAAACGAGCTTGTAGACCCATGTGCTGATCGCCCATATCACCTTCAATTTCTTTCTGCGGGACTAAAGCAGCGACAGAATCAACAACGATAACGTCAACGGCATTAGAACGAACCAAGGTCTCTACAATCTCTAGGGCCTGTTCTCCGCTATCTGGCTGAGATAATAACATCTCTTTAACGTTAACACCGATTTTAGCGGCATAGTCAGGGTCTAGGGCGTGCTCAGCGTCAACGAAAGCGGCAATACCGCCTAATTTCTGAACTTCGGCGACGATATGCTGCGCTAAGGTTGTTTTACCGGATGACTCTGGGCCATAAATTTCAATAACGCGGCCGCGCGGTACGCCACCGATTCCAAAAGCCATATCTAAGGACAAGCAACCGGTTGAAATAGCGTCAACATTAGCCTTTCTAACATCGCCTAGTTTCATAATTGCTCCCTCACCAAAACGGCTGCGAATTTGTTCAATTGCGCTATTAGCGGCATTCTCTTTTTTTTCATTGTTCTCGGCATTCTTGGTCTTATCAAGAACGGTTACTCCCTTTGGAGCCTCCCCTTTTTTATTAGCCATAAATTTTATCTTAATTATTAATAAATTG
>CAIVBF010000105.1 GCA_903904095.1 uncultured bacterium
CTAAAATAATCAATAAATTAAAATAAACAAAAAAGACTCTTCAGATAAGAGTCTTTTTTTATTTTAAAATTATTTATCTTTTTAATTATCAAAAGAAAAAACGCCTTCCTTAATTATTTCGCTAAGTTTTTTTCTATCTGACGGTTTTTCATTCTCCTGCAAGCCTTCTGGCAAATCTTCCTTTTTAGCCGGTTTACCAATCGCAATCATCGCTTCAATTGAATAATGTTCCGGTATCTTTAGATCAACGCGCGCCTTCTCGGCGTCAAAACCAGCCATCGCATGAGCGACTAGACCTTTTTCGCTCGCTTCTAAAGCTAAATTTTCCCAAGCGGAGCCAGCATCAAAACTATGATTAACATTTGGTTTATCATTATAAGCAAAATTATTTCTAGATATTACTAGAACTAAAGCGGCAGAATTCTTAGTCCAACCCTGATTAAATTCGCCCATTAACTCAAAAAATAACTGCCAGTTGCTGCTGTCTTTTGTGGCATAGAGAAAACGCCAAGGTTGTTCATTATACGAAGAAGGAGCCCACTTAGCTGCTTCAAACAAGCTCATTAGCTCATTCTTATCAATCGCTTCTCCGGTCATTGATCTTGGCGACCAACGCTTGAGGATAGTCGGAGAAATTTCAAACTCCGGATTTCTAAATTTTTTTACATCTTCTAAATTATTATAAATCATATTATTTAACCGTCTTAAACGGATTTTAAATTATTAATTATTAGTCCATCTATTATACACTAAATTGACTAACTATACTAGTAGTACGCATCTTAGTTAATAAATAATTTAATGAGCTCTAAGGGATATAGTTTTATCATCTGGACAAATTTTAAAGGATGGCATAAGATAATATGAAATTTGAACATTAACACGTGGGCATCTGCTCACCCTAAAACCAAAATAAAGATGAAAAAGCTAATTAGTATTTTGTTTCTGGGCTTAGTTCTATGTTTGCCCGACCTGACATTTGCTCAGGCAAAAAACATAGATTGCAATGATAAACCGTCAACGCCAGCATCATGGACCTTTGAATCCAGCCAAGCGGATGGAAATTATGTTTTTAACCCCGTTGAAGCCGCTAACAAGGTTGAATCCTTTAAGGATATTAAAGGGTCGGACATGATTAAAAAGCTTAACGGTAAGGGCCTAAACGCTCGCGTCCTTGACTTCCTATTGGAGAATCAGGCAAATCAGGCATTAATTCCTGAATCCTGGAAGGAGAAAATTGTAGTATTTACAGGAAGCGTCTTCAAAGACGGCGGCGGAAACCTCTGTTTCAAACACCTTTACTGGTGGGACGGCAAATGGCAGGTAGGAGCAACCTACCTGGACGAAGCTTACAACGACCGCGTAGCGGCCGTTAAATAAAGTCTTACCGACTAACGCTATTGAGCCCTGGGGAAAAATTTTCAGGGCTTTTTTAAATAATAAAACACTGAGTATTGGCCTAAATATCTCTTGACATAATCATATAAATATGATTAAATTAATAGTTATTAACTAGTTATTTAAAAACCAAAAAACCATACAAATCATGAACGACGACAGAATTTTTTTAGGAAAAAGTAAGGCTTTATTAGAGCTTCTTAGTCTAGGAGCACACCGTAAAATCATTGAAGGATACTTAGAAATAAGCAGTACAACAATGACTAACTATCTGGCCATTCTTAAAAAAGATTATGGCTGGCAGGGCGAAGAAAGCTCACCGAAAGAAACTAGAGCAAAAATGTTTAAACTTTTAGCTCTGCTGTTAAGAAATAATAAAAATTTCTTCTTTGACAGAAACATAACTGTATTAGACAGGGACGCTCTCTTGAATCAACTGAACATTTTTTTGGACAAGGCCAAAATAATTGAAATTCTTGATTATTCCGGCTATCACATTGAAACGATGTTTAGATTTGATTTTGAAAAAAATTTTCCGGAAAATTTTCAGAATCTTTTAAAAGATGTTTCGCCTAATTCCGAACTCTACTGCAAGGGCCATCAATTATGGGCAAGCTACTTAAGAAAAGTGGCCAGCGAAGAAATTATTCCGTCGGGTAACGTCAAAGAAGTTATTGATCAAATTCTTAGTAACTTCGTAAGCCGAGCTCGTGATAGTATCGCCCCGAAATTCAGCATTATGATTTGCGAAGAAATTGAAAAAAAGTTTTTTCCCGGCTTGACTCCGCAGGCGCTGAAAGTTCTAAGAATGTATTACGGTTTCGGTGAGGCCAGAAAAGATTGCAAAACAATCGGTGAAGAACTTGATGTTACGGCTACTAGAATAAATGAAATTAAAAACAGCACGAAGTATCAGTTAAAAAGATTTTTGCACTCTATTTCCGCTATGCCGCTAACCTGGGAAAATTCTTTTGATTTAATTCAGTTAAGGTTGAGAGAACAGGCCGAAGATTACGATATTGATCTAACAAAATCAAAACATCCGATCAGTCGTATCAATCTTTCCGTTAGAACTAAAAATGTTCTGAAAGCAGCTGATGTTAAATATTTGGAAGACTTAACGGAATATACGGAATTTGATCTGAGACATTTCCGAAATTCCGGACTTAAGACTGTCGGCGAAGTAGAAAAAGAAATGGAAAAAGTCGGATTATCGTTTAAAAAATCCCACTCCACAAAATAGCCTCACAATGAGACTATAAAATATTGAGAAACAAAACAGCGACTTTATGAGAGCCGCTGTTTTTTCTTATCTAATTTACTGTTAACTTTAACTAGTTTTTAATTTCAAACTCCGGCCCGACAAAATGCATTTGATCAAGAATGGTTTTCGTTTCCGGTAAGATGCCAGCGATTATAACAGTATTGCCGGCAAAATTTTGAACAATATCGCCCGCCTTACTAAATTCTTTTTGGCTGATCATCATGGCCGCATCGCTAAACCCGATATAAACCGGGAAATAACTGGCGCTGCCAATCCAAATTTTATTTAAAGAGCTTATGCTATTTTTTACTTTATCGGGCATAGAGTTTTTATCAGCTTGATAAAATATCTCCGTGCCTGTTTCCTCGGCAATAATTTTTATCTTAGCATAATTAGTCATTTTTCCTAAAGTATTTTTATTAACAAAGTGATAACTATCAATTAAAGTTCCGGTTGGCTCAAGAATCCCGACAATTTTAACACTAGGCAAACCAAAGAAATTAGTTAAACTATCGCCCGGTCCTTTAATTAATTTCTCTTTCTTCATCATCATTCCCTCTTCGTAACCGATAACCATTTCATCATTTCCTAAAGCCAGGGCTCCCTCAATCGCTTTAAGCGAACTGGGAATATTATCAACTCCTAAAAATAATTTTGGATTCCCTTCCGCAAAATTAATTTTTGTTTCATTGCCGGCTATAACGGAATTTAATTCCGAAGCCGTTTTTACAGAAACTAATAAACTCATTCCATTATTTTCCATCCCGGAACTTAGCTTAGCAAATTCAAAAAAACCGAAAGTAAAAACGATAACCATTATTATCGGCGCTACTAGCGATAAATAATTTCTTTTATTCGGCTTAAAATAACGAAGTAATAACGAATTACCGACAACTGAAATAGAGCTCATCGCCATAGCTAGACCAGCTAACTCCGGTTTTAAAACTATTCCTAGGCCGATAAAAACACGAGCGGCAATCGGGATACCAATAATATTATAGAATAAAGCAAAAAACATATTTTGTTTTATCTTACCCATTGTCTCGCGAGATAATTGAAAGGCCGTTACGACATCATTTAAATCATTTCGCATAATAACAATACCGCCGGTATCCATAGCCACGTCCGTTCCCGACCCCATAGCGATGCCCAGATCAGCTTGCGCTAAAGCCGGCGCATCATTAATCCCGTCGCCGACCATGGCAACCTTATATTTATTCTGCTGTAATTTTTTAACTTCATTAGCTTTATCATGCGGTAAGACTTCGGCTAAAACATTTTCAATCCCGACTTGCAAAGCAATCGCCCGAGCGGTTCGTTCATTATCGCCAGTAATCATGTAGACAGCAATTCCTAATTTCTTTAATTTAGCAACCGCCTCTTTTGAAGTCGGCTTAACGGTATCTGCTACAGCGATCGCTCCAAGTATTACTTCTTTAGTCGCTAAAATCATCGCTGTTTTTCCCTGCTCTTCTAATTTTATTAATTTACGATCTATTTTAACAATTGAATGATTAAGAGTTTCCGTTATTAAACGGCGATTACCAAAATAATATTCAACGCCATTAATAATTCCTTTTACGCCATGGCCGGCAATAGCGGAAAAATTTTCAACTTCTTCTAGCTTAACAGATTCTTCGTTGGCATAAGTATAAATTGCTTCGGCGAGCGGATGCTCGGATAATTTTTCAAGACCGGCGGAAATTGCTAAGATCTCATCTTCGGCAAGATGCTCAAAAGAAATAATATCAGTTACCTCTGGTTTCCCTTTTGTAAGAGTTCCAGTCTTATCAAAAATAACCGCATTAATATGACAAGCGGCATCTAGAGGTTCACCGCCTTTAATTAAAATTCCTTGCTCCGCACCGCGACCGGTTCCAACCATAAGCGAAGTTGGCGTTGCTAAACCTAAGGCGCAAGGACAGGCAATAACGATAACAGCCATGAACGCCATTAGAGCAAATGATAATGTCGTGCCTAATAAGAAAAACCAAACTAGAAATGTTAGAATAGCTAAGCCAATTACGGTCGGAACAAAGACAGCGGAAATTCTATCGGCAAATCCTTGAATCGGCGCTTTTGAGCCTTGAGCATCTTCAATTAATCTAATAATCTGAGCTAGGGCTGTTTCGGAACCGACGCGAGTTGCTTCAAATTCAAAGCTGCCGGTTTTATTAACCGTACTGCCAATAACCATGTCACCAATATTTTTTTCCGTCGGCAAGCTTTCACCGGTAATCATAGACTCATCAACAGCCGATAA
>CAIVBF010000106.1 GCA_903904095.1 uncultured bacterium
AGTAATAGCCGGCATGAAATAAAGCATTTGCTGATTCATCATTGCCGCCATGCTCTCATCTTTTGAGCCCTCCGATTTAATGGCCGGTTTTTTAGTTACTAACATTTTTGCCTGAACAAATTGAGCTAGACCAGCTAAAACAGCTAGATAAACGTTTGGTTTCCCTAAATCAACAAAACCCAAGAAAACCGTGTTGA
Source organism: uncultured bacterium (assembly GCA_903904095.1). Taxonomy (GTDB): domain Bacteria; phylum Patescibacteriota; class Patescibacteriia; order Patescibacteriales; family UBA12465; genus UBA12465. Next base: position 198 of record CAIVBF010000106.1, read on the forward strand.
TCGCTTCTGGTTTACTTATAAATGGATATACCAAGTCTAATTTATTATTCACACCATCTCTAAAAACCCGGAAAACTGCCCACAAAAACGGCAACTGGACTAAAAGAGGCAAGCAAGAAGAAAATGGGTTAACTTTATTATCCTTATACATATCCATTGTCGCCTTACTAAGACCAGCCTTATCATTTGCGTATTGTTTTTTGAGCTCTTCAATCTTAGGTTGTAAATCTTGTAGTGACTTCTGAGATTTGATCGCTTTCTTACCAAGAGGCCAAAGGATAAGTTTAATTACAATAGTTAATAAGATTATAGCAACGCCAAAATCATAAAAAGCAGCCGTATTATACAAAAAAACCAACAAATTCAATATTGGTTGATAAAAAACTACTGTAAAAATATTACCCATACAAAATATATTATTAATTAATTGTTATTTAAGGGGATCGTTCCCGCCCTTATTCCAAGGATTACAGCGCATAATCCGCCAAACCGTCTTAAATCCTCCTTTTATAATACCATACTTTTGAATTGCCTCAACGCCGTATTCTGAGCAACTTGGATAAAAACGACAAAAACCGTGGGGATAAAAAATTTTTAAAGCACTATGATCAAAAGACAGGGTTTTTTGGTAAATTCTAATCAATTTAACGGCTAATGTCCTTGGCCAATACTTAAAAGGATTTGTCATAAATTTTAAGACGATTTAATCCAGTTAATAATATTTTCTCAATATCTTTAAATTTTTTATCTAATATTAAAGGAAATACTATAATAACCATATCATAGCCAGTTGAAATATTGTCTAATTTAGCCTCTAAAACAGCCCTTAATTGCCGCTTAATTTTATTTCTAACTACTGCTTTTTTGCTAACCTTAGTATTAATTAAGATTCCAAACCTGCTTATTTCTAGGTTATTTTTAGCCAGTTTAAATCCTAAATCTTTCCCATAAAAAGATTGGCCGGCTTTAAAAACCCGGTCAAACTCTTTATCTAGTCTTATTCTGTTTTCTTTCTTAAGCATGATTACTCTTATTTAGAAAGTTTTGATCTACCTTTTTGGCGGCGTCTCTTTAAAACAGCTCGGCCATCTTTAGTCAACATTCTCTTCAAAAATCCGTGCTTTTTCTTTGCGCGACGTTTATTCGGTTGATAGGTTCTCTTCGGCATAAATTTATCTTAATTATTCTTATTTTTAATAAGATAACACCTTTTTTTCTAAGAGTCAATGTTAAAAGACTCTCTTTTCGGATACCTATTAAAAAGTTATCCACCAATTGTTAACACATTTTAAACAAAATCCTTGCTTGTGATTAAAGTGTTTATCAAATATAATAAAAATAAGGTTTTGAATATTAATCCCTCATAAAAGAATTACAAGAAAAATTATGACAAACGAACAAGTCTGGCAATCGCTTTTAGGAGAAATTGAAATCAATTTATCTAGAGCTAATTTTGTAACCTGGTTTAAGGATACTTTTATTTCTTCTTTTGAAGAGGGGCGTGTTGTTGTTTGCGTTCCTAATGCTTTTGTTAAGCGCTGGCTTGAAGAAAAATATCATAAGAACATTATTAGCGCTCTGGAAAACATAACTAAACAAAAAATAACCGATATTATTTATAAAATAGAATTAAAGAAAAATAGCGGCTCGTTCCAAATTAATAATCCTGAAACAAAGGAATCTACGGAAAACAAAGCTATTAACAATATAGTAAATGAAAAAAATCTCTTAACTGGCAATAAAATAAATAATCCAGCCGCTCCAGTCGTCCAAAATTCTAATAAATATGGTTTAAATCCTAAATATCTTTTTGAAAATTTTATCGTCGGCAAGGGAAACGAGTTGGCTCACGCGGCCTGCCTGGCTGTCGTTAATAATTTAGGTAAATCTTATAATCCACTATTTATTTATGGCGGGGTTGGTCTCGGAAAAACTCATTTATTACAAGCAATTGGTAACGAGGTTGCTAAAAAAACTGATAAAATTTTATATACGACCAGCGAAAAGTTTACCAACAACTATATTCAGGCTGTTACCAGCGGGAAAGCTAAGGAATTTAAAAATCTTTATCGCAATGTTGATTTATTGTTGATTGATGACGTCCAGTTTATGGCCGGTAAAGACGGAACACAGGAAGAATTTTTTCATACCTTTAATGAATTACAACAAAACGACAAACAAATAGTTCTAACCTCTGATCGTCCACCAAAATCAATGCCGGCGATTGAAAAAAGATTAATCTCTCGGTTTGAAGCAGGCATGGTTGCTGATATCGGCAAACCGGACATTGAAACAAAGATTGCTATTCTAAGAAATAAGGCCCTTGAAAAAGATTGTCCTCTAGATAAAGAGATTCTTCTTTATATTGCCGAAAACGTTCAAAACAACATCAGAGAACTAGAGGGGGCTTTAATCAAAATAATTGCTGCCCACCAATTTAAAGGAATTGTTCCTACTTTAAAAACCGTGAAAGAGGTTCTTAATGATTTTATATCAAATATACAGTCCCGCGCTCTTAGCCCGAAAGAGATTATAGATGCTAGCGCTAAGTACTATAATATTAGCTATAAAGACTTGGTTGGCGATAGTCGAAAAAAAGAACTTGTCTGGCCAAGACAAATTGCTATATATTTAATAAGAGAAGAACTTAACACATCATATCCCTCTATTGGGCATGAACTTGGCGGACGCGACCACACAACCGCAATGCATGCTTACAATAAAATTCAAAAAGAATTAAAGGAGAATGATAACGGAAAATTAAAGCAAGAACTTGAGTCTGTCAGACAACTTTTCCACAGTATTTACTAATTTTCGGTGGGAAAATCTGTTGATAAGTTGAGATGTTCCGGTGACTAGGGTTTGTTTATTTGTTGATAAAAAAAGTTATTAAAAAGTAATCAACAAAGTAAAAAAATTTATCAGCTTTTTAACGACAATTTTATAAACAGCCTTATCTGTAAATAAGCCAAATAAAATAATAATTAATTTTTTCATTTTTAGTATCCTCTTTAATATAACGTTTTTTTAAGTAATATTTAATTGAATCTAAGCTGTTACGAAAATTGTAGGATTAGCGGGAGGGGA
>CAIVBF010000107.1 GCA_903904095.1 uncultured bacterium
AAATAGTGTGTATGGTGTGTATTATTTATATGCAAAAAAAATGATTTTTGAAAATTGGAGAAAGCTAAGGTTATGTATGGATAGTAAGGAAATTATTAAACAACTAAAAATAAAATAGGAGAAAAATTTAAAATTTTTCTGAGAGCTTTTTAATTTTGTTTTAACCATATAAAAAGATTAATAATGATAGTTTTTATTATTTAAAATAGTAGAAGCGCGATAAATCTGTTCTAGTAAAATAAGCCGAGCTAGTTCATGAGGAAAAGTTAAATCCGATAAAGATAAAGACGGATAAGAATTATAAATTTCATCGCTAAATCCAAGCGCCCCACCGATGACTAAAATTAAAGGCTGTTTTTTATTTAACCAATGGGCAAAATCAACCGAGTTAAATTTTTGACCGCGCTCCGCTAATAAATAAACGACCGCGCCAAAATTATTGTTTAAATATTTTTCTAAATAATTATTTAATCTCTCCCCTTCTAATTTTTTAATCGCTTCTTGATTTTTACTTGAAAAAGAAATGGCCTCAAGCTCAACATATCTTAAATGCGCCAGTGGTTTTAGGCGCTTTAAATATTCCTCAACCATTTTCTGGTAGGCTTTTTCTTTTATCTTCCCGTATGAGATTAAAGTTAAATCAAGCATAAAATAATAAACAAGCAAAAACTATAATTAATTATATTTTTTACCATGATCCGCTTGAACCGCCGCCGCCCGAACCGCCGCCGCCAAATCCACCGAAGCCCCCTCCGCCAAATCCGCCCGAAGATCCGCCACCACCTAAAAACCAAATTCCGCCGCCCCGTCCGCCCTTAGTCGGGGGTGGTAAAACTCTAGAAACTAAATAATCAAATAATAAACCGGCCCCGCCGAGAATTGACATCCATAAAACAAAACCCAAAATTGTCCTAAAGAATATCAAGGCGATAAGCAAACCGGCAACTGCGCCAATTATTCCGCCTTCATACCAAGACTTGCTTTTAGCTAAACGCATTCGCAAAACAGACAAAAGCCAGAAACCAAAGATAATAATGAAATAGAAAAAATCGCCACTCTTAAAAAAGGAACCTGAAAGATTTACCTTATCAGCATTCGGGTCGGGTTTATATTCCCCCTTAGTCGCTAAAATAATTTTATCAATCGCTGAATCTATCCCTTCGTAATATTTCTGCTCTTTAAAGGCCGGGGTTAGATCGTCAGTAATAATTCTATAACAAGTCGCATCCGGCAAAGCGCCTTCAAGTCCATAGCCCGGTTCAATGCGCATTTTATGATCATCCATGGCGACCAAAAGCAAAACACCATTATCTTTTTTCTCTTTCCCAATCTTCCAGTCCTCAAATAATTTAGTAGAAAAATTTTCAATCGTGTCTCCTTTTAAGCTAGAAATTATAACAATTGATATTTCATTGCTAGAATCTTTGTTGAATTGGTTTAATTTATTTTCCAGGCTGACTTTTTCATCATCTTTTAAAGTCATCCCTGTAAAATCATTAACAAAACCGGCTGGCTTGCCCGGATTATAATAAGCCAGGGCAAAATTGCCAACCGATAAAAAAACAAGACAAAGAATTAATATCTTTAAACTGCGCATGAAAAAATTATTATATTTTAATCAGAAAAAAATTAATTTACTTGTTTAAATTTAAATCAACTTTTG
>CAIVBF010000108.1 GCA_903904095.1 uncultured bacterium
GCTTACTCTCACGCCGCCATGATAACTAGCATCGTAAGCAAAAAAACTTTTCTGCAAATTTCCCTTGTATCCGAAAACTTTAATTTGTGGACCACCACCCTGCCCTGGAGCGGTAATAATTTCCGAATAACCATCGTTATTAAAATCACCGGTGGCCAGATTAACCCCCCCCTTAAAGTTCTTATCATAAGCCAAGAAACTGTTTTTTAATTTACCACTCAAAGAAAAAACTTTAATCAATGACTCGCTCCCCCTGCCTGGTCCGGTAATTATTTCTAGTTCTCCATCGCCATCAACATCAGCCAGGGCAACATTAACTCCGCCTCGTAAATTCTTATCATAAGCAAAAAAACTGTTTTTTAATTTACCATCAAGATTAAACAAGCGGACTTGCGGACCGCCGCTATCACGCGGGCCGACAACCACTAACTGATAATCAGAATTTTTAAAATAAGTTGCTAAATTTAAAGCATTCTTGAATGATTTATCATAAGCAAAAAATGAATAAATCTGCTTACCGTTTTTCGTTAAATTTATTTTTCCCAATCCCGCACTGACCGTTAATTCAGAATCGTCGGTGGTTGAATTAGCAATAATCTCGTCAGAACCCGGAAAACTACTTAAATAAGAGAAGAATCCGGTTCTTTCTTGAACGCCGGAATAATTATACATTCTGAAATAATAACCGTTTGTAAATGGACTATTACTAATTAGGGTATTTCTTTTTAATAAAATAATTCCGTCCTGAGGAGCTAATTTTAGATAATTTATTCTTAAACCATTATTAATGAACGGATCTTGTTCGCCCTTAATTTTTTCTAAATTTTCTTTTAAAAAAAGCGGGGTCTGTTCTTGATTGGTTGAATTAACAATAACGCTTCCATATTTAAAATCACGACGCCACAGACCATTCTTTAATTCTGTTTTACTATTACCTAATAAATTATAAGCTTTTGAATAAGCGGGGCCTAAATTGATATTATATTCATCATACCACCAAGTTTGACCGTGGCTGCTTACATCGTAATCAAAACTATAATACCCTTCTCCGAGCAAAGCGCTCGTCAAACCAAATCTAAAATGCTTATAGTTTATTTTATTTTTATCATAAACATTAATTAAAGGCAGAGCTGGGCTCAAACTATTTTCCGGCATCTTTAAATAAGTTTCCATTGATCCCGCCCAGGTACCGCCATTTTCCCAAGAAGAAGGAAAGTTTTCCAGCATCATTCCATTTAACAAATTATTATAACCATAATAAACTCGGCCATTACCGACAATTATAAATTTACTACCGGTTAACTCCTTGGTTTTAAGGAGAATTTTTTTAACTCCTTCGGCCCAAGCACTATTTGCTTCCGCGATACTATCTTTTATTCTATCATTATTTAAATCCAAATTAGCATTATTAACCCAAGCGACGTCGCCCCAAATATTATCGTAAAAAACTCCATCCCAAAGACCGGATCTGGCAATTTCGGAAGCGACAAACTCCGGCAGATAATCATTAAAAAGTTGTCCTTGCGAATTTTTCCCAGCTTCAGAACTAATATTAAACATTGCTGTTTCTGGCCAATTAGAGATTTTTTGACCTAACTGATCATGTAAATACCAAGCATCAATTATTCCTTCATTAAATCTTTGACGCATATAGGCCTTATCATAGTCGTCAATGTTCTGAATAATTTCCTGGGAAGTAATATAGGCTAGAATAACAATATTAGGATTTAATTTTCTAATTTTTAAAAGCTGTTCTTTACTATTTTCGGCTACTTCCATGTCCAAAACAACAACATCCCATTTAGATAACTCAGCCGCATCAGAATCGTTTATTTCCCATTTTAAAAAATAATTAAGCAAACGAGGGTAAGTATTTTTAAGAGTCGCCGCTTTAGTCGTCAGCGGAAAAAGAAATATTAAGATAAGTACTAATAATACAAACTTTTTCATGGTTATCCTTTTTAGTAAGAGGCGATGTCGGATTTAATTAATTACTTGACCGCCAAAATTTTTAAGTAAATCGCCCATTAAACTAGAGGTCGGGCTGGACGGCGATTCTTCCGAAATTTCCAATTTTTCTGTTGTTATTGGCGATGGCGTAATTGAGCTTGAGGTAAAAGATTCTTCAATATCATCATCTTTTTTTAACTCTAAATTATCGTCAATTAAAGAATTAAAACTAATAATTGCTCCGTAAACTTCGGCTAAAGTATTTTCAACAATACCCCTAATATTCGGATCGTTTATTCTATCTTGATGAAATTTATATTTAAAGACTAGCGAGATATTGCCGTTACTAATTTCTTTCGGCTGGCAATTTTGTAGAACAAAAGATAATGAATGATTATATTTTTTTATTTTAACTAAAAATTCCGGCCATTTTTCCATGACCGAAATATGATCAAGGTTAATATCAGACTTATTTAGAAGCGGAGTATTATTCTGATTGTTCTTTATAGAAACCAGCGTCATCTTCTTGGCGGGCGCAGATGATTCATTGGCCGAATTATTATTAATCGGGTTTTGTTTAAAAGAATTTTTTAAAGTTGGGATAGGTTCAACGCGGCCTTTTAAATCGTTCTGTACTGTATTACTTTGATTCAATAAACATAATTCCATAACCACTAGCTCCAAGGGGAGCTGGGTAATTAAATTATTCCGATTATCACTATAGGATTCTAAAAATTTCTTAGTAAACGAAAGGAGTTGCGGCCAATCTAAATTAGCCTCAACGGCATTTAATTTTAATTCTAAATTTTCTCCTAAGTCTAATCCGAGATTAGCGGCCAAACTAGGATTTAATTTATTAAGCATTATCTTGCGTAATAAATTAATAATTTCCGCATTGAAATTTTTTAAATTAGCGCCAGAGTCAACTAAATTATTTATTAAAATAATCGCCTTAGAAGCGTCTTTACGGCTCAGAGATTCTATTAAATCAATCGCCTCGGAACTATTATAATGAGGCATTACTAATTCGGCTTGTTCTAAACTAATTGTCTTATCGCCGAGCGAAAATATTTGGCCGAGCAGGCTTTCAGCATCTCTTAAATGCCCGCCGGAACGGCGAGCGACACTTTCTAAAACTTCTTGGTCAACCGTTATTTTTTCGGCGGAAGCAATTAAATTTAATTTTTTAACAACATCACTAATACTAATTCTTTTGAAATCAAAGCGCTGGCAGCGTGATATTATTGTTGTCGGCACTTTCTGAATTTCCGTCGTACAGAGAATAAAAACCACATAAGTCGGCGGTTCTTCAATAATCTTTAATAATGCATTAAAGGCCGAAATGGAAAGCATGTGGACTTCATCAATAATAAAAACTTTAAATTTTGTATTGTTAGGCGCTACTCTAGAAAAAGCGATAATATTTTCCCGAACATTATCAACGCCAGTATTAGAGGCGGCATCAATTTCAATCACATCAAGATTTGAACCCTGCGTTATGCTCAAGCAATTAGGACACTTGTTACAAGGCTCGGATTCTTTATTTTTTCTGTTTGTGCAGTTTAAAGCTTTTGCTAAAACACGCGCCAAGGTTGTCTTACCAACGGCTCGCGGGCCGCAAAACAGATAAGCTTGCGCCATTTGCTCGGCGCTTATTTCATTCTGCAATGTAATTTTAATATGATTTTGACCGAAAACTTCCGAAAAATTTTGAGGTCTATAATCGCGATATAGGGTAGACATAGGATAATTCTTAAAACTTATTTTAAAATGCTTGTTCTGCGTTTAATTTCCGCCTCAACTAAAAGGCTGTTTTGACCATATTTTAAACGACTCAATGATCTAACTTTCGCGGCCACGCCCGGTCTTTTTATACCCAGTAAGGGCCAGATCGTTCTTAAAGAAAAAGGACGAGCCGCGCTATTATCAACTAATAATTTCAAGCAAGCCATTCCTTTATCAACATTAATCAAATCATATTCATTAAAAACCGGAGCGAATTCTTTAACTAAAAATTCCGCATCTTCTGAGCCAATTTTAAAACTAATCATTGTTCCGACGTTACCGAAAACGGCGTCTTTAATTTCGGTATTATTATTTTTACTGAGCTGACCGATATATTGGTGGGCAATAACTAAATTAAGGGCATATTTTCTAGCTTCTGATAATATCTGGCAAATTGAATTAGTTGTGAAATTTTGAAATTCATCAATATATAAATAAAAATCTTTACGCTCGGAATTCGGCATATCCGTTCGCGACAAGGCCGCCATTAAAATTTTACCGACTAAAATCATTCCTAATAAGTAAGCGTTCATCTCTCCGACAACGCCTTTTGGCAAATCAATTAACAAGATTTTCTGTTTGTCCATTATTTCGCGCAAGTTAAAAGCGCTCTCTTGCTGGCCGATAATCGGCCGCATCATATCATTTGAAATGAATGAAGTAAGTTTAGAGGTAATATAAGGGACAATATTAGCGAGGGCCGCTTCCCCGCCCGCTTTTTCCGCTTCTTTGCGCCAGAAATCAACAACCGGTTGATTTTTACAACGACTTAGTTTTAATTTTCTGAAATCTTCATCGGCCAATACTTTTGGAATTTCCATAAGTGTTGAGCCGCTTTCCGGGTCATCCATGATTAAAAGCATGGCATTCCTCATGTATTGTTCAAACATCGGACCGCCAGTCGCTTTTAAATCATACAGTTTATCAAAAATACCGATCATCTCATTAATAACAAAACTTTTTTGTTCCGGATAGCGCGGGTCATATTCTAGTAAATTTAAGGCCATTGGTCTTTCTAAATCACCTGGCGAAAAGACAATTACATCCTCGGCTCGTTCAGGTGGAATCCTATCTAAAATATCGGATATTAAATCACCGTGCGGATCAATAACACAAACTCCCTCACCGTTTTGAATATCTTGAACCGCCATATTACAGAGTAATACGGATTTACCGACACCGGATTTACCGACAACATAAGTATGTCTTCTTCTATCAGCGCGACCGATTCTAATTTCTCTTTTAACGCCGCGATAAACATTTTCACCAAGTGAAATTCCTTCTTCCGGCAATGTTGCTGGAGCGGGAGCCATTTTAGAAGTAAGCCAAACGATATTAGGCGTCTCCGTTCCCTTCAACGGTAAATGAAATAAGCTAGTTAATTCTTCCGTGCCCAATAAAAAATTTAAACTATATTCAAAACGGCGATAAATAAAATCTTCAATAATTTTATTTTGATTAGCTTTATAAATACGAGAAAAATTATTACCGTAATTATAATTATTAAACTCATTATAAATATTTGATAGATTTTCTAAATAATAATTTGATTTTTCTTTTGTCTGAGCGCAAGCAACGAGGCGTAAATTTACTTCCAGACCGGCTTTAAGATTTTTTTCTTCAATCATCTTAAGCATATCCTGCTCAACGGCCGTTAAATATTTCATGGTTTGCATGCCTGGCTGAGAAGATTTTTGAGCGGCTGTTTTCGGCGGAAATGTTGCATAATAAATTGACCAGAAAGGATTGCTAGCCCGTAAACCGTGCCAAACCGAACCACAACGATTAATCATAACCGAAGTTCTCTTAGAAGCCTTGTGCCAGCCTGGAGGAGCACTCCTGACGACATACTGAATACTTATACTTTCATCTTTATCAAGCTTTGAAAGGACATTGATAATTGAATTAAGAGGGTCAACCAGCATTTTTTCGTAAGTCTTTAGAGACAAAACAAAATTATTTTTTGTTTTAAGATAAGCGGCGGCGACATAGCTATTCGGATTAAAAGCATTA
>CAIVBF010000109.1 GCA_903904095.1 uncultured bacterium
ATGATTTAAGAATTAAGGATTTAAAGCTTATTATTTAGATCCTAATTCGTAATTCGTAATTCGTAATTTATAATTCGTAATTCCATTTATATGGCCGAAGTAAAACCAGTCGCAGAAACATTTGCTAAAATTAAAGTTATTGGCGTTGGTGGCGGCGGCGGTAGCGCGATTAACCGAATGATTGATAGTGGAATAAAAGGAGTTGGTTTTGTCGCTATTAATACCGATGTCCAGGCTTTGCATTATAATAAGGCTAATGAAAAAATCCATATTGGTAAAACAGTTACTCGCGGTTTAGGGGCGGGAATGAATCCTGATTTAGGAAAATCAGCGGCTGAAGAATCACAGAATGAAATTAAAGAAGTTTTGAAGGGCTGCGATATGGTTTTTGTTACTTGTGGTTTAGGCGGCGGAACTGGTTCAGGAGCTTCTCCTATAGTCGCTCAATTGGCCAAGGAAGCCGGCGCGCTGACAGTCGCGGTAATTACTAAACCTTTTATATTTGAAGGCGGCCAGCGCAAGAATATTGCCGATCGGGCCTTTACGGAATTGGCCGACAAGGTTGATACGATTATTACTATTTCAAATGATAAATTACTGCAAGTTATTGATAAAAAAACCTCTCTTTTAGAGGCTTTTAAAATAGCTGATGATGTTTTGCGTCAAGGCGTTCAGGGAATTGCCGAAATAATTACTGTTCCCGGTATTATAAACGCCGATTTTGCCGATGTTAAGGCAGTTATGTCTAATGCTGGCTCAGCCCTGATGGGTATCGGTATGGCTAGTGGCGAGAATAAGGCGATTGACGCGGCCAAAGAAGCAATAAACTCTACTTTATTAGATATGTCTATTGATGGCGCTAGAGGAATTGTCTTTACAATCACCGGCGGTCCTGATTTAAGTATGACTGAGGTATCGGAAGCAGCTAAAGTTATTACTTCAGCGGCCGATGATGAGGCTAAGATTATCTTCGGTGCTGTTATTGATGAAAAGATGAAGGATCAAATTAAGATTACGGTTGTAGCGACCGGTTTTGATGGTCATGGCAAGAGCCAGAAGAGTGAAGCAATTAAATCCTATACCCCCAACTCATTTATTCAAGAAGAAAATGAAAAAATACCCTCTTCCTCTCCTAATGCCACTATTGATAGAAATAAAGGAAAATTTTCGGTCTTTAAGAATATTCCCGTTAAACCAGCTCTAGAGAGAAAGGCTGAAAAACCACTGGATAATGATGATGATTTAAGCGTCCCAGCGTTTATTAGGAAGAAGATGGGGTAAACCATTAATACTTAAAATAAAAACATTTTAAATTTAAAAAATCAGCTCTTGTGTTTAGCTGATTTTTTGTTTTTCTGTGGATAACTTTGTTAAAAGTTTATATTTATTTTAATTTTAGCTTAATTGACCCCCTTCTTTAATTTTGCTAAAATAAAAACATAACACAACATTTAGTGGCTTTGATTTAAAAGAGCCACAAAATATAGGTTTTATTCAAAATATATGAAATGTCCCATTTGTTACTATCTTGATACAAAGGTAGTTGACTCTAGAGTCGCGCAAGATGGTCTTTCAATCAGGCGCCGACGGGAATGTTTAAAATGTGGCTTCCGCTTTTCAACCTACGAAGAGATAGAATTACTTGATTTAACGATTGTTAAACGAGATGGAAGAAGAGAAGCTTATAATCGGGAGAAGATGACAAACGGTTTGAAAAAATCTTGTGAGAAGAGACCAATAACCGATGATCGTTTTAAAAGATTAGTACATTCTATAGAAAGAGATTTGCAACGTTTGAAAAAAACCGAAATTACATCAAAACAAATTGGCCAGACCGTAATGAAAAATTTAAAAAAAGTTGATTCAATCGCCTATATCCGTTACGCCTCAGTTTATGAATCATTCAAGGATGCTCATGAATTCAGGAAAGAATTAAATAAATTAATTAAGGATAAAAAATAATATGTCTGAAATTATCAGCAAGTTAGTTAAGAGATCTGGCGAGGTAGTTAACTTTGAACAAGAAAAAATTACCAAGGCTATTTATAAGGCAGCATTATCTACTAAGGTTGATGACCATCATTTAGCGAAAAAGATCAGTGATCAGGTTATCATGAAGATAAATAATAAGTTCCATAAGAATAGTATTCCGGCCGTTGAAGAAATTCAGGATATTGTTGAAGAAGTTTTGATTGAAAACAAATTAATTGCTATTGCTAAGGCTTATATTCTTTATCGCGAACAACATCGTCAGTTGAGAGATATTAGTTCGGCAACCGCGGATGAAAAATTAATGGAAGATTATTTAGGCCGAGCCGATTGGCGCTTGAAAGAGAATAGTAACATGAGTTTTTCTGTTCAAGGTTTGAATAATTATATTGCTTCGGCAATTTCGGCTAGATACTGGCTAGATAAGATGTATCCGGATAGTATTCGCCAAGCCCATATTAAAGCTGATTTTCATATCCATGATTTAGGCTTACTGGCTCCTTATTGCTGTGGTTGGGATTTAAAAGATTTATTAATTCGTGGTTTTAGAGGAGTTAGTGAAAAAATTCAGAGTAATCCTCCTAAACATTTCCGCAGCGCTTTAGGTCAGATTATTAATTTCTTTTATACTTTACAGGGCGAAGCAGCCGGGGCCCAAGCTTTTGCTAATTTTGACACTTATTTATCCCCTTTTATTAGATATGACGGCTTAGACTATAAAGAGGTTAAACAGGGCTTACAGGAGTTCATGTTTAATATTAATGTCCCGACTCGTGTTGGCTTTCAAACTCCTTTTACAAATATTACTTTAGACGTAACTCCATCGCCTTTAGTCGGCGAAGAGAATGTTATTATTGGCGGTGAGATTATGCCTGAAAAATATAAGGATTTTCAGCCGGAAATGGATATGTTTAATCAGGCTTTCGCCGAAGTAATGTTGGCCGGCGACTCAACAGGGAGAGTATTCGGTTTTCCTATCCCTACTTATTGCATTGATAAGCAGTTTGACTGGAATCGTGAATGCCTAAAGCCGGTTTGGGAAATGACCGCTAAATATGGTATTCCTTATTTTTCAAATTTTGTTAATTCTGATATGGAGCGCGATGACGCCCGTTCAATGTGCTGTCGCCTAAGATTAGATAATCGTGAACTGAGAAAAAGAGGCGGCGGTTTATTCGGCGCTAATCCTTTAACTGGTTCGCTTGGCGTTGTTACTATTAATTTAGCTAGAATCGGGTATTTATCAAAAGACAAAGAAGATTTTAAAAACCGTGTGATTGCTTTAATGGATTTAGCTAAAGAAAGTTTGGAAATAAAAAGAAAAGTTATTGAAAAGTTTACGGAAGACAAATTATATCCTTATTCAATGTACTTTTTAGACAATATTTATGCTCGTTTTGGTACTTATTGGAAGAATCACTTTTCTACAATTGGTATTAACGGAATGAATGAAGCCGTTTTGAATTTGATGGGGAAAGACGTAGCTAGCAAGGAAGGACACGGTTTTGCCGCTGAGATTCTTGATTTCATGAGAGAACGTTTAATGGATTATCAGAACGAAACAAATAATCTATATAACCTAGAAGCAACCCCAGGTGAAGGATGTACTTATCGTTTCGCTAAAAAAGATCAAGAATTATATCCAGGAATTATTTGTGCTAATACCGAAGCAGTTAAAAACCAAAAAGCTAATCCTTACTACACAAATTCAACTCACTTGCACGTTAATTACACAACTGATATTTTCTCCGCTCTTGATTTACAGGATGATTTACAAATTAAATATACCGGCGGAACAGTTTTGCATGGTTATTTGGGAGAACGTCTGCCTAATGGTGATGCCGCTAAAAAATTAGTAAAGAAAATTGTTGAAAATTATCGCTTGCCTTACTTTACGATTACTCCGACTTTCTCAATTTGTCCTAAACACGGCTATTTATCAGGTGAACATAAGTTCTGTCCGAAGTGTGATGAAGAAATTGGCTATGAGGAAAATATTGC
>CAIVBF010000110.1 GCA_903904095.1 uncultured bacterium
AACCAATCTCGCCGCTTAATTTCTCAACTACAATATCGGACACTGCTTTTATATTATACAAGGATTCTAGTTCGGGAATTGCTTTGGTTATTTCAATCTTTTTAAGATTCATTTCGCTCTCTCTTTTTGAAAACAAATTTAAAATATCTTTCGGTTCGTTAATTAAATAGCTCCTTCTCTTCCCTATTTCAAAATATTTAATCAATCCTTCTTTTAATAAATTCTCTAAAGAAATTACCGTGGTGGAGCGTGGCAGACCGGCCAACTTACTAATATCCGAAGTCGGCATAGTACCATTTTTAAGTAAGACAAAATAAACGGCTATTTCGGATTTAGTTAACCCTAGGCCAAGCAGAGACTGTTCTAATGTTTTTTCTTTAGTTTCCATGAATTTAGTATTAGGCTTAATTAGTTAATTGAATCGTAGATATAAATAATCTATTTAAATTATATTCTAAATTTCCTACTTTAATCAACCTCTCCCATCGCCTGGAGTTTAATGAGCTTAGCATAAAGGCCGCCTTTAACCCTGGCTAATTCGGCGTGGCTACCGGCCTCCGCAACTTTACCGTTTTCTAAAACAATAATTTTATCCGCCTTTTTAATCGTACTTAGGCGATGAGCGATAATAATCATTGTTCTATCGCGGCTTATTTTTTCCATCGCTTCAGAAATCAGAACCTCGCTCTGGCTATCAAGATTAGAAGTTGCTTCATCAAAGATTAAAATCTTTGGATTAGTCAGAATCGCTCTAGCGATTCCTAAGCGCTGCCTTTGTCCGCCAGAAAGCTTTATTCCTCTCTCTCCAACCATCGTATCATAACCCTTACTTAATTTGCTGATAAATTCCTCAGCATTGGCAATGCGAGCGGCTGCCTCAATTTCTTTTCTTGAGGCATTCGGTTTCGCGTAAGCAATGTTTTCCGAAACAGTTAAATCAAAAATTTCCACTTCCTGAGGAACAATCGCTAAAAACTTTCTAAAAGAATAAATATCATAATCGCGCAAATCTTTCCCGTCCAATAAAACACGGCCGACTTGCGGATCGTAATGGCGATAGATCAAACGAGCAACTGTTGTCTTTCCACCGCCCGACGGTCCCACTAAAGCAGTGATGCAGCCAGAATTAATTTTAAAGTTAAGATTGTCTAAGGCCGGTTTTTTATTGTCGCCATAGAAGAAAGTAGTATCTTCAAATTTTATTTCTCCCTGGATATTTTTAGGCTTTAAGCCGTTAGTTTTATTATTAATATCACTTTTAGTGTTAAAGAGAGAAATCAAACGATTAACCCCTTCTCGGCCCTCTTCCATCTTGTCGTAAAAACGGGAGAAACTATACAGAGAAGAATAAGCTCGTTCGCTTAAAGTAAAAACAAAAATTAAAGAGCCGATATCCATCGCTTTATTATAAACAAGATAAACTCCTAGGAATAAAACAGCGGCCCGGCCGATATCAACAACCATATTTCTTCCTAAACCGGTTTTCATCATCCAGCCCCATTGTTTATTTTCATTATCTCTAATATGAGTTTTAATCTTATCAAAATCGCCTAATTCATTTTTCTCCTGTACAAAGGACTGGACGGCATTAATATTAATAATTGCCTGAGCCATCTTGCCGCTCGCTTTTTCGTAATCGCGATAAATTTCTTTCCTGACCGGATACATCTTTTTATTAGACCAATAGGTAATAAAAATAAAAAGCGGGGCAAAAATTAAAAATGATAGCCCAATCCGCCAATCTGTCCAGAATAAGGCGACTAAAGTAAGCACAAGCTGAATCACTGTCGGCATTACTTGCCAAAAAATATTACTTAAAAACTCGGAAATTTTATCGGCACCACGTTCAATTTTTATTATCTTTGAGCCGGTATTTTCTTTTTCATGATAACCAAGGCTTAAATAAATCAAAGTTTGCTGCGCCTTAATTCCTAGGAAATATTCAACCTTAACTAATAATTTTAGGATTGCTCTATCATTAAAATATTGAAAAATAGAACGAACCTGATCAGTTAATAAATATAAAGTTATTAATTCAAAAAACCAGATTAAATTATGGTCTGAAAAATTTGTGATTCCATTAATAACAATCTGTAAAATATAGGGCTTAAACAAATCTAAAATAGCCGCAAATATTAAAATAATAGTGATATTGCCGAAAAGGCGGCGGAAAGAAGCGAGTAATCGCCATAACTCTACCCAAAAACGCTGCCAAGAAATTACTTCCTTTTCTTCTTCTTTTTTATCATTTTCTTC
>CAIVBF010000111.1 GCA_903904095.1 uncultured bacterium
AACTAGCTAGAACCTCGGCGGCTTTAATAAGCATTTCATCGGTTATTTGTTTAACTTTATTATCAAGCGCCCCTCTAAAAATTCCCGGAAAAGCTAAAACATTATTAATCTGATTAGGATAATCGCTGCGCCCTGTTGCGACAACATAAGCTCCCGCTTCTTTAGCTATATCGGGCATAATTTCCGGAACCGGATTAGCGAGCGCGAAAATGATTGGCTTAGCAGTCATTGTTTTTACCATTTCTGCAGTTAAAACTCCTGGCGCGCTAACCCCGATAAAAATATCAGCTCCTTTAATGGCGTCTTCAAGGCCGCCTTCTTTTTTTAATAGATTAGTTATTTTAGCTAATTCTTTTTTCTCGGAATTTAAATCCGGACGACCATCATATATTATTCCGGTCCGATCAACTATTAAAATATTTTTAAAACCATAAATTAATAATAATTTAGCGATGGCTGTTCCAGCTGCACCGGAACCGTTTAAAACAATATTAGCCTCTTCTTTTTTAGAACCGCGGACTTTTAAAGAATTAATGAGACCGGCTAAAACAACCGTAGCTGTTCCGTGTTGATCATCATGCATAACCGGAATATCTAATTCTGCCTTTAGGCGCTCTTCAATTTCAAAGCAACGCGGCGCTGAAATATCTTCTAAGTTTATTCCGCCAAAAACTGGCGCTAAATATTTGACCGTTTTAATTATTTCCTCTGAATCTTGCGTATCTAAGCAAATCGGAAATGCATCAACATCAGCGAATTCTTTAAATAGAACGCATTTCCCTTCCATGACCGGAATGGCTGCCGCCGCGCCCAGATTTCCTAAACCTAAAATAGCACTACCGTCAGAAATAACCGCAACCGTGTTACCTTTTAGAGTTAGGGGATAAACAAGAGATTTGTCGCGGGCAATTTCCCGGCAAATTTCAGCTACTCCCGGCGTATAGGCTAAACTTAAATCTTCTTTATTATCAAGTTTAACTTTGCTTTTAACAGCTAATTTCCCGCCATTTTTACGATGTAATTCTAAAGAATCCTGATAAACATCAGACATATAATTGATTTTAATTTATTAATCTCTAGCTATTATAGCATAACCTAAAAAAGCCTGACATATCAAAAAAAGAGGAGCGACGATTTCAGTATCGTCTCTCCTCTATCCCCCTTTCTTTTTTTTAATTTTAAAACCTAATTATTAATCATCCGCTAGTTACTCCATGTTTATTCTATTGGCAATGTGCCAGCTGTAACCAACGTCATGACCTCGCTGGAATAAGGCTATCCCGAATCCAATGTAAGCGCAGTAAACAGCTTTTTGAGATAATACAAATCCAATAAGGCAAGAAACGTCTTGTCCTTCCTGTCGTAATGAAATCCCATAGCTGCAAGCTACCTTATGATCGGATTTCTGAAAAACTGAAATACCGAAGACGGTGGTGGTTTCCATGACAGATCTTTGGATTAATACTATCCCGACCTCAAGCCGAATATAACCATGGCTCTTTTGCATCAATATAACCCCCAAACAACAGGCGGCATTATTATCAGCCTCTTGCCGACATATAATACCAACAATCATTTTGGAATCACATTTTGACTTTTGGAATAGGGACAGACCGAAACAGATTAGGGCATCAGTATGCGCTTTCTGAAATAAAGGAATACCAATGATCATTACAGCGTCTAGACCAGCTTCCTGAAATAACGTTAAACCGGACAGGGCATAGGTATTTCTACTGGCTTTCTGGAACAACGGGAACAGCGAATAAATACTTCCCTGGGAATTAACACCGCCAAAGATAGAAAACATCTTCTTCCCGACTCGCCAAGGATACGCGGCTAAGAAAATTAAAAGCAAATAACGACCTTGGACATCAAAGAATAGCCAGGCGGCAAATGTGATAACAATCGCCAAGCCAAAATTTACAAAATTTTCAGATTTTTTCATGATTAGTTTTTTTTGTTTTTGTTTTTGTTTATGACTATTAAATTTTATTAAATCATCTAAAATCCTAGATTAAGTATAGAAGCTTAGATGATTTAATAAGTTAAAATAATCATACTGTAAAAGAACTATTTAACTA
>CAIVBF010000112.1 GCA_903904095.1 uncultured bacterium
AAATCATTATTATTCATAATTTTTATACAATTTAATACTATTTATATTATAACATAATATGACAATGATCGTGTTTTATTTAATTGACAAAATCTAGTTAAAATCATAGGATAAAATCAATTAAACAAATCATTAACGCACATTAAAATTTATAACATGAGCACTTTAGAATTTAGAAACATCTGTGCCGTAATCACTCCGTTCTTTAATGACGGAGAACTAATTGATTACGAAAAACATTATCAGCATCTTCATTACCTGAAAAATGGTGGTGTAGAAGCGATTGTTTCTCTGGGCACAACCGGCGAAAGTCCGACAATATCATTTGACGAGCATCTTGATATTATTCGGGAGGTCGTTCGTTTTTCTCCGCTTCCGGTTATTGCCGGTGCGGGCGGAAACAGTACGGCCGAAGCGATTCTTCTGACAAGAGAAGCGGAAAAAGCTAGAGCAATAGCAATCCTTTCGGTCGCGCCTTATTATAATCGGCCGAACCAAAAAGGAATACTTGAGCACTATGTAAAAATTTGTGAAAGTACTAGTCTACCGGTATTGGTCTATAACGTCCCGAAAAGGACCGGGGTTGATATTGAGGTGGACACCGTTCTGCGTTTGCGCGACAAATGTAAAAACTTCGCCGGAGTAAAAGAAGCTTCTAATAATCTGGCCGCCGTTCAAAGGTATGTTCAAAATGACGTGCCGGTTTACTGCGGAGAAGATGCGCTGAACTTCGTGATGCTCTGCCTTGGCGCTCAAGGCGTAATTAGTGTACTGTCTAACTTTGCCGGGAGAACAATATCAGCCTTGATTGATCAAGTAAGCAGCGGTAATTTAAAGGGAGCGAGGTGGATTAATAATCAAATTGTTGATCTGGCTAAAGCCGCCTTCTTGGATACGAATCCAATCCCGACAAAATATATTTGTTCAAGATTGGGTTTCTGTGAAAACTCACTAAGGCTCCCACTGACAACCCTTTCAGCAGAAAACGAAAAAATTGTCGTAAAACTTATTGAAAAAGATATTTGTTTTACGGAATAAAGATTCGCAGTACTATGTATTGGAGATCCCCGTCTTGTAAGTAAGGCGGGGATTTTTAAATTGACATAAGTAAAATATTATTGTAGTATAAAAAATCAATCTAGATCTTTAATATCAAAGTTTTAAAAGTTTTATCGGATTAATTATTAAATTCATCTTTAATTTTGGTGGTTTTAATAATTAACCCGATCTTTAACTTTAAAAATTATAATAATGAAAAATACACTTAATGATTTACGAAAAATTGTTTCCGAATATGGACTAATAAATAATCCGATGATTAGTATGGACAGTAGAATATTGATGGCAATAAAAATTCCCGAAGTCCGTGAGATACTGGATATTAATAACATTGTAATTTCTGATCTTAGTGATGTTCTTAATATTAAAAATAATGGGAAATTATATGCGATACGCATGGATCTTAATACTCACGTGGACAATCATAAAAAATTTGTGGTCGCATCACTTATTCTACGGGGAGTACTAAATGGAGGTTTACCGATGTTGGAAGTTGATACTTTTATTGATGGAGGAAACTTCAATTCTGCCAAGGCCCTTAAGTTTTATTGCGAGCGTTTCGGTATGAAGGGGATTTATGTAATGTCTAAATTGTTTCCTCAGGACATTTTAAATTTATTACAGACCGATAGTTTTTCAATTATGCTGGCCCCGGATCGTTTTGCTAATCGTCGTGAGGTTGAATTCTACGAATATTTGTTTGAGCTTATGAAAAAAAGAGAATTTCGCAAAAACAAGTATTGTCTTTGGCACGCCAAACACGGCGGAGAGTCAACAAAATGGCTAGGGGGCGTAATTATTGAAAGTCTTTCCGTTAGACCTGATTTTATTGTCTCCTGCCTGGGAGCCGGCTCAACACTTGAAGGTATTCAAATTCCAATTAAAGAGATGTTCGACACAAAAATTGTTATTCCGGAACATACTCAAAGTCAGCTTTTTGCCAAAACTGGGATACCAACAATTTTTCTTCCGAGTGATGGTGAATCTTTATTTCAGAATGAGTTTCGCCAAGTTCCCGGAGTTCCGCATATGGTTATTGGGCCTCACTACGACGAAATCAATCCGTTGATACCCGAAAGAACTATTCGGAAAATTGATCAGGTTATTGTTTATCAGCAATCTGATTGGCAGCAGATGGAACATGACTTGAAACAACGGGGTATCTCTGTTGGGAATTCTTCAGCGGCTAATCTGGTGTGCTCAAAATTTATTGCTGATAGCGGAAATGTTGTTTTAACAATAATTTTTGAACCGCAACGCCAGTTCTATGTTAATTAAAAATTATAATCACTGTTTTAAAGGGTTGGTCTCAAAAACTAACCTTTTTTATTTATTAAAATTGACATCTAAAATAAAAAAGCCCCCCGAATTTTGTTCAGTGGGGCTTTTATAATATACGAGACTTCGCTTTTTGTTAGTCAACAGCATTGTACTTATTGACTATCTCAATGAATGTCTCTCTGGTCTCAATATTAATGAACTTTACGGCCAGTGAAACACGATTTTCCTCATTAAGAAAGTCCCAAATTGTTTGAGCGACCCCGTAAATATCGCCAGGCAAAGGTAATAAATAAGGATCACCTTCAAACGATGGTAATGGATCACCGTCGCCAGAATAGGTTGTAATACAGTAACCGAGACCGGGAGTAGAGACCGGTACAACGTACAGATTTCTTTGGCACAGATTGCTGAATTGTGATTTTTTCAAAATGGAAATCTCGGCCGTTTGTTTATTCCAAGCTCTTGGTTGAACCAGCGCCGTTATTCTTGGTGTAAAATTCGGGTCGTCTGGTTCATATTGCCAACTTTCCATCGCGGCCTGTAATCCTTTCTTGGCTAGAGCACTTGTTGTTTGGTGCCCGTTGCTGACTGCATACCTTGTTAAGGTTTCAGCCATGGCCGTGTAGATTATCAGGCTCGGGTCTTTAACTTTTGCTGGGTCGGCGGCAGCGGTTTTTAGCGTTCCGATTGCGTTATCATCGTCTAAAACGAAAATACGATTCCGACTGTTTTCTGAACGACCCATAATCCAGTAGACCTGGACAAGGTACTTACCGGTTTCATCCATTCCGACGATAATTCCTCGTCCGGGGTAAGGATTTTCTTTCAGCTTCAACAGATTTTCTTGGGCTAATTTTTTTCTTTTCATGATTTCTCTTTTTTTGTTTTAATTTATTGGTTAATGGAAAACTTTAATGTTTAATCGGTCCAAAAATATTGCAACCGACAGTTTGTAAATATCCCTTGTCTAAGCTTTCCGGCAAATTAATTGTGCTTCGGCTTAAACAAGAAAAGCAGGACGATCCAAAATTTTTACAAGTGGCGCACTCACCTTTGATATTAGACATTCTATTTCTAACCACTAAGGAAAGTTTAGAATTCCAAATTTCTTCAAGCGATTTAGTTTTTACGTTTCCGTAAATAATTTGCGTTGCGCCGATGCAGGGAGAAATGTTTCCGTTATTCTGGATGTACAGATGATATGAAAATCTGGTGCATGGCTTGCTGCCGATATATGTTGGGCTAGCTAGCCAGTGTCGGCCATATTCTTTTTCATCTATTGCACCAAGGTTTTTAACAGCGCCTAACAACTCTGCTTTTGAGTCAAATTGGCAATGACAATCCTGTCCTCTACCGCGGGAAATAATTAAATCCATATCAAAACTTAAATTGTTCTCTCGGGCATACCGCAGAATTTTTTCCGATTCGTTAATATTCTGTTTTATTAGACTAGTAACGATTCCTAAGCGGCCATCATTAAATCCTTCGGCAATCAATTTCTCAACTACTCGCCCTCTAGCCAGAGTGTATTTTTTTCGGCCGACTATTTTATCTTGTATCAGTTCGTTGAACGAATTGAACTTGATTATTAAGCGGATATTTTTCAACGGTTTTAAACTCTTAATGTCATCGTCGTTGATTAAATCACCAGTCGTAAAAATGGTTATTATCATGTCATTCTTTTCACAGAAATCAATAATAGCATAAGCATAATTACGCATCCTTTCGCTAAAGAAAGGTTCGCCGGCGGCCGGGATGGCGACTAATTTTTTGATACCCCGTGATTTTTCCTCCGTACTTAAAGGGAACTTATCTCTAAAATCTTCCAGAACGCTTAAGTAATCGTTAATACTCAAAAGATTATCGCGGACATCAATTCTTTCATGGTTTATGAACTTAAAATCATTTTTATTCTCAAAAGCCAAACAATAGCCGCAATTCAAATGACAATCACCGGGAATCTCTATCCATAATTCCCTTAATACGTTTGGCAATTCACCTAATAACTCGTGCGCCTCAAACCTATTTGTATTTTTCATGACTTATATAATTTTGTTTAATTAAAATTTGTTTTTTAACTCATAACAAAACTATATTTAGGAACATGAAAGATTTTATTGATAGATTTTCGGGTTTTTTCAATTACGTCTTCGGGGAAAACGATTTTTACGGGATTGATGATCGGATTTGTTTGCCGGTTTGAAACAATAAATACTTGCGGAGCAAAAGAATTGCAATGAACAATATTTCGTTCCGAAAGTTTTGGTGCTAATTTTTTTAAGCATAATTCTTTAACCGCTTTTGCTGTTGTTTTTTCCGCGGACGCTCTTTTGATTTGCAAAAGAGAAATAGCAACAATCAAAATACTCATTGATATCAAGAATAATTTAATTGATAAGAAAAAAGGTAACAGAGTAAAGAACAGTATTAAAAATATTTTGCTAAAAAAATAAAAGAAGATCTGCCAAAAACCGAAATTAATTATTTTCAAAAAGGGCGTGGCCGCTTTTTTGAAGTAATCAAATTCCATTTCTTTGTCAGCTTTGATGATTTCTCCACCGCGCCCCACTTCAAATTGGATTATTCCGGCGTCTCCGTAGCAATTCAAAACAATTTCTGTTCCGCTGGCTTCTTTAAGAAAAACATTTTCTCCTAAGCGGCATTTGGAAACCAGTAATGTTTCAATGGCTTTGGTGTTAGTTAGAAGGATTAATGGTGTCGCTTCAGACTTGATAATCTCTGAAAAATCGTAGGTCGTAAAAATGAAATTATTAGTTTCCTTTGTAGCCAGCGATTTAAACAGAGTCTTGGTTTTTTCTATTTCTTGTTGCCATAAAATTAGCAACGTAATTAGGAAAAAAGCCGTAGAAAACAAAAGGGCATTTCTTTTTTTCATGTTGTTAATTTTATGGGTTAAACATTGTTTTTAAAGGGCGTTTATTGATTATAAAAATTATCAATTTTTATGTAATTTGTCAATATTTTACTATTGACTTATATCCGTGATTATGATAATGTCCTAAGATTGCGAATTTTTGCAATTTAACAGAACATTAACACAAATATATATAACATGGATGTAAAAAATGCTTTTCAAAGCTTAGACGAAGCGTCAAAGCAAGATTTGGCTAATTTTTGCGGAACTTCCGTAAGAACAGTCAGGGCGTGGGGAGAACAATGCCTTCCAAAAGGTCTTTATCTTATCAAAGCTATTGTATTTATGGTCGTAAAAAAGGATCTTTATATTGATGGCTATGAGAAAGAACATCGCTATTTTAAGGCCATGACTTTATTGGGTTTCAGTATGTTGTCAGCCGAGGAGCTGGCAAACTTACTTGGATTCAGAGAGGCCTCTGATGCCTACGATTTTATGATAAACCGTCACGGTTTATCTTCTGAAAGGGAAAAAAAATTAACCGCGCTATTCTCTTCTTTTGACAGTCAATTAAAAGTTGTCTTAGGGAAAGGAACTATGGTTGATGCTACTGCCGAACTAACGGAAGACTTTATTGTCTTAATGGAAGTTCTGGCCAAAATGGAGCCCGAGTTGAATTATCTTTTGGTGGCTTCGCCGGATAAGAGAATATCTTTCCGCGAAAAATTAGAAGCAAAGGGGATAACAATCTTTAAAACTTCTAATGCTCTCTACAGAGTGAGTGAAAAATTTAATTCGCTCTGCAGCGAAAAAAGTCTTAACGAAAAACAGGCAAGGAAATGACAGCAACAAAAGAAATCAAAACCGGGAACGACGTTACCGGCACAGTCCAGATGGGCGTCCATATTGGAAACGCGCTCCGCTACGTGACGGATAATTATCCGACTCTTATAAAAGTAATTTTGGAACTCATTCAAAATTCTTTAGACTCTGAGGCGAATGTTATTCGGGTCAGTGTAAACTACAAGACTAGGTCGCTGAGTGTTTCTGATAATGGGTTAGGAATCAGCCCGGAAAAATTTCAACAAGCCATTAGCTCGGTCTGTGGTTCGTTGAAAAAGAATACCGGGAAACTCGGCCAGTTCGGGATAGGTTTAATGTCCCCGCTTGGAAAATGTAAAGGCTTTCTGATCACTTCTGCCGAAAAAGCTCCAACTCATAATTATCACCGTTGGGTTTTTGATTGCCAGAGTATTTTAGATAGCAAAGAACTGCCGGAAATTCCGGTCATTCCGCTACCTGATCATTTTTACTCTCGCAGTGGAAGGAAGAGCGGCAATAAGACTGGTGTTGATTGGCGGACTGATGTTTATCTAAACGAATTCAGTAAAGACAAGAGTATCAACTCGTTTTCTTTATCTGAATTAAAGAATCTTGTTCTCGGACAATTTTCTGAAGCCATGAAAAAACTGGACGCCGAAGTCTTTGTTAATATCAAAACTGACAAAGGAAGCTTCTCTGATAGTTTTAAGGCAGCCGATTTCAAAGGCGAAAAACTTGGCTCAATCGTTTATGATGAGAAAACTTCAAAAACTAAAACGAAATTTGATATCTATCTCTCGCCCAAGATGAAAACTGGCCGTAAAGGACAGATTTTAATCGGTATCGAGGGAAATGATTTCAGAATTCCGGCATCAATCTTTTTGAAGTCACTTCCGGAAATTGATTCCGAAACTGCTCGAGTACTTTTGTCCGGAAGCTTTGAAGGCAGTATCATCAGCGGTGGCTGTTCTATGCATCCGAATCGAAAAGAGTTTCAGGACAATGAAACTCGGCTGGATTTTGCAATCAATTTGGACATGTGGGCAAAGAACCATGGTCTGCGCCATCTATCCTCAATTAAGGATGATGAGAAAGATGTTTGGTTACAGAATGTTGGATCCCTGGCTATTTATGGTTTGGAAGAAAAATTGAGAAATGATCTTCCGCATCTTATGGCTGTTGTAAAGTCTTTTCATCTTGGAACTGTCGGGCATGGTCATTATGGCTTTGATAAGTCTCCGGTTGAGCAAGAATTTTCATCCAGCAAACTGTACGGCAAAACTTCTCCCCGCGAACCAAAAGAAGAAAAGAAGCCGGAAGACAATCTTCCCGGTAAACCAGTTCTTCATAATGGGCACATTCCCTTTAAAGTTGGCGGCGAAGGAATAAAAAGGCGATTAGTTAAAGGTCATAGTACTGGCATGCAATTCGTTTACGAAGAGTTACCGGGGAATGACAACCACTGGGAATTTGATTCCGAAATCGGCGTTCTGACATTTAATACCCGAAGTAATATTTGGGCGAAAATGGAAAACAACGAAAGAAATATGGTTTTGTACCAACAGTACATTGCCATTAAAGCTTTGGAACTGCAATTAGTTCCACCGGCCGGAAGAGAATCCGTCTTTGAATTCCTGCAAAAGGAGCTTGAATCGGCAGTAATCTTCATTGCCGGGACATCGGTTCTACATCCCCGCAAAGCCAAAAGCGAAGTCGGGAAGAAATACTAAATTTGCTGCTTACAAAATTCAGCAAATACTATTAAAAAGGACTCAAAGATCTGATCGTCATTGAGTCCTTTTAAATTACAAAAATTGATTTTAATATACTTCAAATTTATAAATTTTTGACTTCCTAGACTCTATTAGCTAATATTATATAAACGAATAAAAGATAATAATATGGCTGAATTTTTAAATATTGTTTCGGAGGACGATGAAATAATCGTTCCTGGAACCAGAGAAAGGATACATAAAGAAGGCTTATTACATCAAGAAGTCCATATCTATTTTGTTACTCCGAAAAAAGAAATAATTTTTCAGCATCGCGCCAAAGACAAGGACACGTTCCCAGATTTATTAGATGCAACGGTTGGTGGACATGTTGAAATCGGTCAAAGTTATGAAGAAACTGCGATTAAAGAATCCGAAGAAGAAACCGGCGTAAAGATAGATAAAAACGACCTGATTTTTATTAATAAATTCAAAAAACATTCTAAAGATGATGTTACCGCTAAAATAAATTATGCTTTTCAGTCCGAATACTTATATATTTACCGTGGTGACATAAAAGATTTAAAAGTTGAAGAAGGCAAAGCGATCGGATTTGAAGCTTGGCCGCTAGATAGACTTTTAAATTTAAACGAAGAAGATAAAAATAAATTTATTCCATATATCTTAAAATTAACTACGACTGAATTAGTTAAAATTATAAATAATTTAGTTTTATAAATATGAAAATAACAATTTGCGGCAGTATTGCTTTTTATCAAGAGATGGAAGAAATAAAAAAAGCTTTGGAAATTAATGGGCACGAGGTATTTATTCCGCTTCTTAGTAATGAAGCGCCGGCGGAAATGGGCGGCGGCAAAAAAATATACTTTGGTAAATATATTGAAGATAATGGCGGCATGGACGCTTTCCCAGTTGGCCACGAAATTTGGAGCCTAAAGGCAAAAGCAATTCGTGATCATTATAATAAGATTGAGTGGTGCGACGCGATTGTCGTTGTTAATCACGAAAAGAAGGGTATTGAAGGTTATGTCGGAGGGAATACTTTAATTGAAATCGGCGTTGCTTTCTTCTTAAATAAACCGATTTATATTTTAAATCCGGTCTCTTCGGAGCTTTCTTATCGCCAAGAAATATATGGCATGAAACCAATTTTCTTGAACGGTGATGTGAATGTGATTCCTCAATAATTTATAAAATATTTAAAAGATATTAATAAAAAAAGAAGTCGTCCTTTTGGGGCGACTTTTTTACGGTGGATGTTTCTTCTCCTTACTTTACTTTCCTGTGAAGTAGCGGTAGATTCCTTCTTCATGAACATCGTTCATAAAATCTCCGATTCCTTCAAAAAATTCGTGCGGATGAAACGGTTTCTGCAGAAAGAAAACTTTTAATCCTTTGTTTTCTTTGCGGATCTCTTTTAGGACATTTAAAAGAGAAGCTTCGGCTTCTTCCCAGTGCATATTATTGTCATTGATATCCATGTTCCATGGACAGGCGGCAAAGAGAACATCGGCTTCTCGCAATCTTTTTAGAAGAATATGTCGCTCCTCGTTTATGAAACCGCCGTGGAAGTGCCATTCCAAACTTGTTCCAGCCGGAAGATTCTTGGCTACTCTTTTAGATATTGGACCATTTGGTCCATAGAAACTATTTTGGCTCGGCGAATTATTGAAATCGTTGTGCCAAAATATTACCTTATAATCCGTTTTTTTCATCTCCTTTTATTTTTGGTGAGATTCAACCTTATAACTTTAATCGTAATTTGTCAATAGTGTTTAGTTTATATATTTGGCTCACAGGATGAGATTAAGAGTTTTATTATCTCTGAATTGATTTTAAGATTTTCAGATACATATCTTCAACGATCTTTTCTTGTTCGGGGCCAGTTTTAATATAATGATCAAGACCGGGGGCGGAATTTATTTCAATAACCCAGTACTTTTTGGCCGTTTTACTAATATCGCCTTTAACCATTAGATCAACGCCACATAAACGAAGGCCCATGTCCCTCGTTAGATTAATGGCTATTTTTTTAAAATCCGAATGAATTATTTTTGTGACATCAATAGATTCTCCGCCGGTTGAGAGATTGGCGTTATTAAGCAATATTATTTTTTTATTTTTTTCAACAATTGAATTAAAATTTAAATTTTGAAGTTTTAGATTTTGCCTTATTCTCAGATCATTAATCTTGAGTTTAGAAGGACGATTTAAAATTATAAAATCTTTTAACTTTTTTGTAATGAGTTTGTAAACAGTTGAGACTCCGTCCCCAGTAATATTAAAAGGAATCCTTTGGTAAGCGGAAATAATTTTATTGTCTAATACAACAATTCGGTAATCATGGCCTTTTACAAATTTTTGGACTAAGGCAATATTATCCGATAAAAAAATTTTTTTAATGGCTGAATAAAATTCTTTTTTATTATTTACCATAGCAACATTAGCGCCTTGGCTGCCGCTATTAGGCTTAACGATAAGAGGGAAACCGATTTTCTCGGCATAAGAATGGGCGGCGTTGATATCGCGATTTGATTTTATGGTTTTACACCATCTTTTTGAGTAATAGGCTTCGCCAGGAATTGTCGGATAGCCCATTTTTTTCATAAAGAAATTAGCGTAGTCCTTGTCTTTAGATATCTCCGAAGCGCCCATTGTATTAATATCCAGGCTGGTATATCGCCAGTATCTTTTCCGGCCGTTTTTAAAAATTATCTGCCCGACAATTTTCCAATTCGGCTCAATAATTACTTTGGCGCCTATTTTTGGTGCTAACTTGGTAAAAAGTTCTCCTAAAATCGGAACGCTCATTTTTTTATTCATAAAATATTTTATTCTGTTTGAGGAATAGTTATTAATTGATTGCTTATTTCCGTCTCTAAATTATTGTTCTTATTTATCTCCGACCAAGAAACAAATTTTTTTAAAAATATTTTTTTCTCAGTCTCATTCATTAATCGCGGCGCCGATTTTTCGGATTTAAGCGGAAAAATAGAAATAGTTGTCGCTGTTTTATTAAAATCAAGACCGATCGCTAGCTCTTCCTGAGTATCACTGGAAAAATACTGGTCAAAAATAAAATTACCAAGCGAATAAAAAATAATTTTATCTTTATAAATTTCCATCCCCTGAGTGACGTGCGGATGATGCCCGATAATTAAATCGGCTCCGGAATCAACTAAGGCATGACCGATTGTTTGTTGATGCTTACTGAATTGATGTTGATATTCGTTGCCCCAATGAATATTAATAACGACTAAATCCGAAGTTTCCTTTGCCTCGTTAACCATTTTTTTAGCCGCCTCAAGATCAAAGTCATGATAAACCATTGATAAGGCAATCATGGCTATTTTCTTGTTAGAAATTACCATATCTTTTCGGGAGTAAGTGTCAATTTTAGAATCAGTTGAACCGCTGAAGTTAAAATTAAGCGCATTAAGATTTTGCCTTGTTTCCTCTACTCCTTTTTGACCCTGATCGCTAAAATGGTTATTAGCCGAACTAAAGTAATTAAAACCATAGTCTTTCAGTTCGTTTATCCTGTTCGGAGAAAAAGCGAAGTCATAGTAATTTACTGGCGAATAATGATTACCATTATCAGTAACGGCGCCTTCTAAGTTCGCGCTGATAATATCATAACCAGAAAAAAATTTATTTTCTTCTCCGGCTAAGCCAGATAGTAAATAACTCACATTTCTGTTAGCCAATCTGTCCCCGACATTTCTATCTAGCATCAAATCGCCAAAAAATAAAAATTTAAGAGATGATTTATTTTCAGTCTCATCGTTCTTTAGATGAGCAAAGCTGCCACTATTAATTATCGTATTTTCTTTATTTGTAGATTCTTGATTATTATTAGCTAGGTCCTCTTTGCTTAATCTTTTTAAAATAAAAGTATCTTCAAATTTTTTAACTGGCTGATAGTGGCTTAGTAAATAATTATCAACCGGGTTATCTTGATTGTAATTCAGCTTTTTAACCATTTCATAATTTACGATTGCGCAATCAGGTTCAGTTTCTTTAAGTTTCTGCAGAGTCTCCGAAAAAAATTCTTTAGGATGATGATTAGTTAGGAGCCAGCTAGACGGTCCGGGTGTAAATTTTCTAGTTTCAAAATAAAATTCGGACAAGAATGGACCGGCATAGATATATTTTGTCTGGCAATTTTCTCTTAAAA
>CAIVBF010000113.1 GCA_903904095.1 uncultured bacterium
TATATAACCAAAAAATTTAACACAACAAGTATGTTTTGTCAATGATTTATAAATTATCTAAATAGGACATAAAAACAGCCGACTTTAGCTGTTTTTTTTATTTGGATTACTGTAAAAATTAAAAATCTTATTTAAAAATTGCCAGTCCTATAAATATAATTGCGGCAATTAATATTAACCAGGTAATAGTTAAATAAAATAATTTTACGGCCTCTTTTTTTAATCCGTCAAGATACATTAAAATCGGCCGACCTAAAATTACAAAACCCATGATGGCAGCTGAGATGACAAATAACATTAAAACGGCGATACCGGTAAAAACATTATCGCCTTTCCCAAAAATATTTTGAGCATTAGTCATCAATAAGGCCACTCCGGAAATGTATAATAAGGCGATGACTGAATTAATTAAACTGGATTTGATTAATTTTGAATTTGTCATATTTTTTTATTTAATCAACTTAATTTATGATCACATTATAGCAAAAAAACACCTATAAATAAAGGAAAAGGTATTTGACAAAACACCGTGGCTAGCTATAGAATAAGCTTATTAATAGGCTGGTATGTACATTATAAACAACGAAAAAATCTCAATCATGAAAAGAAATTTCAACATTTATTGCGAAGGTGGTGCGATTCTCGCCATTGATCACGTCATGCAAAAACCCATGGGCCTTGTCGCTGTAGGCGAAGTTAAAAAAGGCCTGGTTTCTAAAGGAGAGGCTGCTGGCATTAAAGCTGAAAACAAAGAAGCTATTTTCGGCGAAGTGATAAGAATTGAAATAGACTATAAGGGCGTTTCTTCTGCAAAAGAAGGGCGACTTATTGGAGTTTGTCTGGACAACATCTCCAAAGAAGACCTTATTGATTATTTCAGGTGGTAAAATGATCCAAAAAAAACTAAGCGAATTAAGGGGCTGGGACTAATTAAGTTTCAGCCCCTTCTCTTTTAAAATTATACTCATCCTATTTATAATCTCCTTTCGCAGTTTAATTATAAATTTAGAAAAATAAAAAAGGGAGCACACTGTCTCCCCTCTTATAACTATTCCTAAATAACAGAGCCACTTAGCGCTTCATTGTTGAAAAAGCCAGTGCCAATCATGGTTACTGATATATAAAGAGCTTGGCGGTAAATCTTCATATCTCAGGGTGCCGTCCTCAAT
Source organism: uncultured bacterium (assembly GCA_903904095.1). Taxonomy (GTDB): domain Bacteria; phylum Patescibacteriota; class Patescibacteriia; order Patescibacteriales; family UBA12465; genus UBA12465. The sequence goes on from CAIVBF010000113.1 coordinate 1,170, forward strand.
CTTTTTCTCCAAGTTTTTGGTAAAAACAGAAGATAGTTCTAGAGCTAGGGCACAACCCGGATATTTATCAATCAGGGCCATCAAAGTTTTGTTGACATGTTCACATCTGTTATCAGAGACATCCGTCGCGATTGAAAAAATAACTAAAGACAGTTCTTTGATGCGAGCATCGGCCGTTAAGATTTCAATCAGTTCATCTGGTTTATGTTTGTACTGCCCAAAAAGTTCTTGCATCTCAGCCTCCACTACTTTCTTTTGAATGAAAACGTCTGCCTTTGGGACAATAACAACTTTATATTCCTCTAGTCCGGAGAGTAGGCGAAATTTTTCATAAATTTCCGGATAATCATCTCTAAAACTTTCCGCAAACATTTGAGAAACATATTCTTTTGAGGTAATTCGCGCGGAAAATTTCAACGCATCTTTGTACCAGTTTTCTCCGTACTCTCCAGATAGATTATACGACCCGCTCTTTTCGTAGCTTTTCCAAACTTTCATCGCTTCAGCAATTATCTTTTCCTTGTTGCCGAATTCCAGTTTTTCAAACCAGGAAAAAGTCTTAAGGGCGTTTTCCTCATATTCATTGAGCTCGGGGTGCAGAATTAATCTGGAGCCCTCGGCCACAAATGATTCAACGGCTTTTTTTAATTCCGGCTCAACCGAACTGCTTTTCTGGATACGAATAATCAGTTGAAACCAAGGGTCATGTTCAAACGGCATAAAAGGCAGAAAGTCGGCGTAAGTTTCCATGCCGGAATCGGTAAATACAGAAAAGCCATTTACCAAATTAGTGATAAGCCGAGTATCCCTAATATCATCTTGTTTTGACAATACAAGAGAATCAAAAAAATCCCTTATCTCCTGATTAGAGAAGAATTTATCAATTTCGCTAATCGGGAATTCACCATACCTTTTCATTACAAAGACCAGTCGCGAACAAAAATAAACAGGCGTTGCTGCGGCCACTGAGGTCTTTGGCAAGTTAGGGTGTTTTTTAACAAAATCGCTAATTGCTGGTATGCCAGCATAAGCTAATAAAAACAATTGTTCTTCTACAGTTAATTCTTTTTTCATCTTTTAGTTCCTCCATGTTTATTGATTATTTATTGATTACATTATTTATTTAGTTATCTAAAGAACCATAAAAAGTTGCTTGGATAACTAAATAAATATTAAAAATAATCACGTATGTTAAAGGGCAATAACAGAGAAATATATCATAATCGCTTAATTTTTGTCAATTATTTGAATCATAAAATACCCTAGAGTTAATAACGGGAATTCCGCGCTCACTCGGCGCCAGAATTGCGCCTCGCTCACTTGTCCTGGGTTGGCGTCCGAATATCCCCCGGATATTCGTCCGACGCTCGTCCGTTCGTTTCGGCTTCCGCCTCAACTCACGTCTCGCTTCCAACCTGTTCAATTCCCGAGCTTCTCTTTCCAAACAAAAAAGAAGAGATAAAATCTCTTCTTTTTTGTTTGGAGCGGGTAACGGGAATCGAACCCGTCTCTCGACCTTGGCAAGGTCGCATAATAACCACTATACGATACCCGCAAATGCGCTTACGCGCTTTGCATTCTACTTTTCTTTTAGCACAAACGTGCCGCGGGCGGGAATCGAACCCGCACTATGTCGCCATAACTGGATTTTAAGTCCAGCGCGTCTACCAGTTCCGCCACCGCGGCTCTTTTCTTCTAACCCTTCTATGTGGAGATGATGGGAGTTGAACCCATGTCCAATCGGGTTTTTTAAATATATTTACAAAAATAGTTGGTTTATTTTTTTAACTTTATCCATCAGAAACCAAACAAAAGCGAATAAAGCGGTCTTCCTTTTGTTTCAATTTTATCTGGAAAGCGCTGATAAAATCTATCTTCATTAAGATAACACCGATGAGTACTTATGAAGACTCAGAGTCATCGATGGCGTTAGTTATTTAAACTAAAGCAGGCGCATAACTTGGAACTAACCAAGTAAATGCTTTTTGTGTTTTGACATTTATGTCTTTTGAATCAGTTTAACGTGGTTAACTCGGCACGTCTTGAATATTTAAAAAAGATCCAACTGTCGATTCCTGGCATCCCCAGGGAAATCAAATAGTCTTACTTCTCTTTGTTAACGACCGCAGATTTCTTTCAACTTCTCGTTTCTTAATAGACTCTCTTTTGTCATATTGCTTCTTCCCTTTCGCTAAGGCAAATTCAAGCTTAAGAAAACTATGATTAGTATATATTTTGAGAGGGATTAGTGTCAAGCCCTCTTCCCTAGTTTTTCCGATTAAATGCCGAATTTCCTGATTTTTAAGGAGTAATTTACGTTCTCGCGTCTGATTATAATCCGACATCGGACCCGCTTGCTTATAAGGAGATATCTGACAAGCGATTAAATAGAACTCCGGCTTGCCGTTATGCGTTCTTAAACTAATAAAACTTCCCTTTAGACCGCCTTGCCCGGCGCGCAAAGCCTTAACCTCATGACCAAACAAAACTAGACCCGCCTCGTATTTCTCAAGGAGGGTATAATCAAAACTAGCTTTTTTGTTTAGTATCAGATTCGGCATAATTCCATTCTTTTAATTTAGCAATTACTTTTTCATTAGTTAAAATATTGTTCAAATAACTCTTATATCCCTTTTCTTCAATCATCTTTAAAACGTCCTGATTATCCTTATATTGTTTTTTTAATTCGGAAATTTTTTCTTCAATCTCATGCTCATGGGCGCTAATTTTTTCAATGATAGCAATTTCTCTAATAAGTAGAGCCGACTTTACGCGCTTAATAGCGTTCGGAATTATTTCTAACATTAATTCATCCTTGCTTTTTTTAAGATGTTTTAGATAATCTTCAAACTTACCGCCTTGACGAATAACCGATTGCTCAAGTTCCGCTAACATATTTTTAGCTTCGCTCGTTATAATTTCTTCCGGCAATTCTCCGAATTTTGTATGCTCAACAATTTTACTAATCATCTCCGATTCATTTTTTAAATCTAGATTATGTTTTTTCTCATGCAATAAACTTTCCTGTAAATTCTTTTTTAATTCCGCTAAATCTTTGAGGCGGAAGAATGAGGCGAACTCATCATTTAACTCCGGAATAATTCTTTCATAAACCTCCTTAACTTTAACAACAAATTCAACAAGTTTGCCGGCTAAATTAGCTTGATGATGATCCTCTGGATAAGGTAAAATAAATTTTTTCTCTTCTCCTTTTTTAGCGCCGATTAATTTCCGATCAAAACCGGGCACAAAATAATCTTTACCGATTAAAACTGCTAAATCTTTATGCTGGCCGTTTTCAACCGGCACATTATCTAGAGACATATTAATGTCTAAAATAACTTTATCGCCATCCTTAATTTCTCTATCAATAATCGCTTCTGTCGCGCGCATTTCTCTTAAATCATTAAGTGATTTTTCTAATTCTTTTTCGTCAATCTTCGCTTTTTCTTCTTTTAATTTTAGATTTTTATAATCACCTAGGGTAATTGGCGGCAAGATAGAAACAATAACTTTGTATTCTAAAGGATTGTTAGGAGCAAGCTTGGTGATATTTACTTGCGGCTGTCCGACGACTTGACTACCAATTATATTATTATCAATTGTTTCATCAATCGTTTTATTAATTGCCAGATGAGCCGCTTCTTCTAAAATGGTCATTTCCCCTATTTTTTGTTTTAAGACATCATAAGGAACTTTTCCCGGACGGAAACCTTCAATTTTTACTTCTTCGGAAACTTTTTTTGCTCCTTTTTCAATATAAGGCGCAAATTCTTCAAGGCTTAATTCAATTGTTAATTCAATCTGTGATTTTTCTAAATCTTTTTTAATAACTTGCATATTATCTATTTATTAGTAGAAGCCGGTCAAAGCCGGCTCTTGTGTTTGATTAATTATTCTTATATTAACTTTTTTTAGAAGAAAAATCAAGCCGAAGAAAAATGGTGGCACCCTAAACAGGCAGCCTTTTTTCTTACAAAAAGCCCCCGAAACTCGGAGGCTTTTTTACTGTAAAAATTTTTTAACAAATTACATCAATAATAATCCAACAATTAATAACGCAACGATATTCAATACTTTAATCATCGGGTTAATCGCTGGGCCGGCTGTATCTTTATAAGGATCACCAACGGTGTCTCCAGTAACCGCTGCCTTATGAGCGTCAGAACCTTTACCGCCAAAATGACCTGACTCAATATACTTTTTAGCATTATCCCAGGCTCCTCCGCCCGATGTCATTGAAACAGCAACGAAGATTCCGGTTACGATTGAACCAACAAGTAACCCGCCTAAAGCTTCAACGCCATGTCCAGCGCCGAATAAATTAAATCCGAAGCCGACAATGATTGGCGCAACAACCGGGATTAAAGCCGGAATAATCATTTCTTTAATAGCCGCTTTAGTAACAATATCAACTGTTCGTCCATAATCTGGTTTTTCGGTATTACTCATGATTCCTGGTTTTTCTTTAAATTGAGCGCGGACATCTTCAACAACCGAACCGGCTGCCCGTCCAACCGCTTTCATAGCCATTGCTCCAAATAAATATGGGAGTAACCCGCCTAAGAATAAACCGGCTAAAACAAATGGATTGTTAATTAAGAATTGAACATTGCCGCCTAAATCTTTAATCTTAAATGTAAAGTCGGCAAACAGAACTAAGGCTGCTAGCGCCGCTGAACCAATGGCGTAGCCCTTAGTAACCGCTTTAGTGGTATTACCGACTGCATCAAGCGGATCAGTAATATCTCTAACATCGTCACCTAATTCGGCCATCTCGGCAATTCCGCCGGCGTTATCAGTGATTGGCCCGTAAGCATCAATCGTAACGATAATACCCGCCATTGATAACATGGCCATGGCCGCAATCGCAATTCCGTATAAACCAGCTAAAGAATAGGCGCCTAAGATAGCCGCAACGATAACAACAACCGGCCAAGCCGTAGACTTCATTGAAACAGCTAAGCCGGCAATAACATTTGTGCCGTGTCCGGTTTTTGAAGCTTCTGCAATATTTTTAACCGGAGCAAAGGCCGTTGAAGTATAATATTCAGTAATAATAACTAATAGTCCGGTAACTACTAAACCGATTAAACTAGCTAAATAAATTTTTAAGCTCATCGCCGGATCAGTCACAAATTTCATGGTAATCGGATAAAAAGCGATGGCTGATAAAACACCAGCGGCAATTAATCCTTTATACAATGCCTGCATGATATTTTTATTCTTTCCTAAACGAATAAAGAAAATACCGATAATTGAAGCGATAATTGAAACTGCTCCTAAAACAAGGGGAAATAAAATTACGCTTTTAGCATCCATCGCTCCACCAGCCACAAAAGTTAATGAACCCAAGAGCATGGCCGCAATTGAGGTAACCGCATAAGTTTCAAACAAATCAGCGGCCATACCGGCACAGTCACCAACATTATCACCGACGTTGTCAGCAATAACGGCTGGATTGCGAGGATCGTCTTCCGGGATTGAAGCCTCAACTTTACCGACTAAATCCGCTCCGACATCCGCAGCCTTAGTGTAGATACCACCGCCTAAACGAGCGAAGATGGAAATTAATGATCCGCCGAAAGCAAATCCGATCAAAGAATGTAAGTCACCGGTTAAAAAATAAAATGCTGAAGTACCTAGTAATGCTAAACCAACAACAAGCATACCGGTTACACTACCGCCCCGAACAGCAACGGTTAAAGCTTTTTGCAATCCGCCGCGAGCCGCTTCTGTTGTTCTGACGTTAGCGCGAACACTAACAAACATTCCGATATAACCGGTTAAAGCCGATAAACCAGCCCCGATTATAAAAGCAAGAGCAGTCATCCAGCCTAAAGCTGGAACAAAACCGATAATCAAAAATAAAATAAGAGCCACAATTCCAACCGCCTTGTATTGGCGATTTAAAAATGCATTGGCCCCGGCTTGAATAGCCCGAGCGATTTCTTTCATTTTTTCGTTACCCTCTGGTAAACGAAGGATAGAGACAACCATAATCGCCCCATAAATAATGGCGACTAAAGCGCTCCCTAAGA